>DASXIL010000628.1:0-13147 GCA_036497985.1 Candidatus Angelobacter sp.
CTGCTACATCGAAATGCCAACCACGGACATTGCACGCTCAGCCGAATTTTATAAACGCGTTTTTGGATGGAATGTCCGCACACGGGGCAATGGCAGCACTGCTTTTGACGATACGACAGGCCAGGTAAGTGGATCGTGGGTACTCAAGCGCCCTCCGTCGCAACAGCCCGGTCTCCTGGTTTACGTGATGGTGGACAGCGTTGCCGCCACGATTGAGCTGGTCAAGGCCAACGGTGGCGAGATCGTGCAGCCCATCGGCGGCGACGCGCCGGAGATCACCGCGAGATTCCGCGATCCCGGCGGAAACGTGATCGGCCTTTATCAGGAACCATCGTGAAGGGCTTTGGCCAAGACGGAGTGCGATAGGACTAACAGGTTGAAATCGGCATAGGGGGGAGAGTCGCCTCTCCTCCCCTGCCACACCACCGGACATGCGGGTCCGCATCCGGCGGTTCGATAGATTGGTCCCACCCAAAACGGATGGGCTGGGCGTTCGTGGATTGGGACGCCGTGTGGGTTTCACTTCTCGGGTTAACATCCGTTGCGGCTTCACCGCGCTGTGTCTACCCAAGGCCCGTCGCAGCGGGATGGCTCGTGCAATACCCTCATCGAGACTCAAGCACTACGGCCCTTCCTATCGTTCGGGCCTTCGTTCCGGCGTGCCAGAACTACTACGCCCTCTGCTGACTTCTGCCCTGCGGTCAGAACACCTCACGATGTCCTCAGTCACGATTCCGTGACGCAGAGCAGATCTCCCGTGATAAGTTCGATCGCCTTCCACGCACGACCGCCGGATTTACCACCAGTACCCTTGATGAATATGGGCTTCGCGGTTTTGTGCCCGCTCGCCCGGTACCGTAGGCCTCTTCATCCGGTTCTTGTTCATCGGCCCGCGTGTTTGCTCCACGCTTCCTTCAGACCCCGTCTCGCGACGACGCCCTTGCGCTTCACTATCACTTCACCTCCATCAGGTTGTGAAGAGGACTTTCACCTCCAAGCTGTCAAACATGCACGGCGTACACAAAAGAGGACGCGGTGTGTATTCCGCGTCCTCAAGCTTTTCGCGCTGGTCCTCTTCCCTGCTTATGGCAAGTGGTCCAGATAACAAGCTCCATTTGTGAGTTGATCCGGCGGCGTGGGTGGAGTTTTCCAGGGCACGGCATTGAAGTCAAAGAACTCATCCGCCATGCTTGGTTGGGCAAAGTCGCGCGCAGTAAGGGCCGCCAGGTTGAAACGCTCTTCAATCAGTCTCAGCATAGCTGTGTAGTCCATAACCTTATGAGAGACAAAATTCTTTTTCGTGAAGGGCGAAATCACAACCAGCGGCAGGCGATATCCGGTGTATTGGAAATTGCACGTCGGACTGGAGTTGATGCTTCCATCAGGGTTTTTACAGATATCGTTCGGTAGGAGGTCCTGGGGCGGGATGCCATCCGGACTAACAGTTGGTTGCGGTGAAACGTGGTCGTAAAACCCGCCAAACTCGTCCCAGGTAAGAATAAAGATTGAGTCTTTCCATGACGGGCTGTTCATGAGGCCATTGATTAGGCTCGCAACAAACTTGGCGCCGGTCTGGATGTCAACTGCGCCAGAACCGATATCCGCTGGATGCTCATCCAGGCCCTCAGCCGATGCCGGCTCAACGAATACTACTTGTAGAAGAGTGCCGTTGTTGGCATCGACCAAAAACTGGTCCACAGTGGAAAGATGTTGATTCCCTGCGGCTACTATGGTCTGCCCATAAGTGAACTGCCCAAAGTAGCTTTGCCCCATCAAGCATGTTGGGGTAACGCACGGAGGTACTCCGTTTACGGGATTTAATGGATGAACATAATCTTTCCAGGAAACACCATGTTCATCCAACTCTTGAGCGATTGTCTTTGCACTGAGCAGTGGCCCCGGGTGGTTGGTGTCAACCGGGTACGCATGTCCCTGGGATGTTCCGGCCAGCATGTACTGGCGGTTGATCTGCGTGCGAGACATGGCGGGCGAGAACCAACGATCTGAAGTCGCGAAGTTAGAGGCCATGAAGTAGTAGTAGTTCAGATTGTCACCCGTGTAATAACCCATCACACGCGCGCCAATCACGTCATTGATTGGGCCTTCAAATCCAGCGGTTCGGGCGAATCCGTCGCCCATAAATACCGTGGAAAGCGAGTCATTTTTATTGAAATCCACGTGGCTCTCATTCCACGATGGGCTGGGATTCTCCACGCACATGGTGTTCAGAGCGAACGCCGTAATGGTTGGCGCTGGGCCGCCACCAGCCGGTGGATCGCCCACGTTAGACGCCGTGTCCGACATGCCGTCCAGTGTGGTCCCGTTAGTGGCTTGCGGATAGCCGTTCTTCTGCCAGTACTGCATCAGGTGGCCAAAGTAGTGATCGAACGAACGGTTTTCCTGGGCCAGGATGATGATGTGATTGACAGAGTTTTGCAGCGTAGCCGACGTTGCTACCGGTGTTGGTGCGGGAGATGCTGCTGGAGTTGGCGTGGGTGTTGGGCCTCCCGCGGAGACTCCACCACAACCTGAAAGTGAAAGCAAAAAAACGAAGCAGACGAAAAGGCACAACAGTTTATTCATCGACGGACCCCGCTTACTGTTAACCAATCCGATGTGAATTCCAGAGCTGCGGGTTGTCCAGAGCTGCTGCTCGATTCGCTCGTGGGACGAGATTTAACACAGTGTTAAGAAAAGCTCTCTCAGAAGGGACGAAGGTCTAAGGATCCAGAAGCTTCGCGCCGCCAGAAAATCTAATTTTTCATATCTGCTATTTTGGAAGTTTCCAACCACAGGCGTTGCGCCTTGGCATCATCTTGCGCTTCCGCGCTAGGTACAACAGGCCGGCACTTGTGGAAGTATTCACCAGTCACAGCACTCACCTCGGGTGAAGAGGCTAAATAAACCAGAGTTTCTGCTCCCTGTTCTGGCGTGAGGGCAAAACGCTTGGCTATGCCAATGCCGAACCCGATAAGGCCACCCGTCTGGTCACCAAAGCGCGTTGAGACAAAACCGGGATGAAGCGAATTGGCAGTCACGCCGGTGCCGGCAAGCTTTCGCGCCAGTTCGCGCGTATAGAGGATGTTCATCAGTTTGGAGCGGGCATAGACCTTGAACGCCGCACCGCCATAGCGAAACCAATCCCACAGATTAAAGCGATATGCTTTTTCCGATTGCAGATCATCGAAGTCCACGGTGCCGGAGGTGTGCGCGTCTGAAGCCGTATTGACCACCCGAGCTGGAGCCGATGCGGCCAGACGATCGCGCAAAACCTGGGTCATCACGAAGTACGACATGTGATTCAGAGCGAAGGTACGCTCCAGCCCATCTTCAGTAAGCTGGCGCGTTCCGAACATAGCGCCGGCATTGTTGATAAGCACATCAATGCGCGGCTCGGCCTGCGCGATCTCTGCTGCAACGCGCTTCATCTCTCCCATCCGCGAGAGGTCAGCATAATAAATGGCGTGGGAGATACCGGGAGATACCTGATTCAGCCGCGTGATTGCCGCCTGCCCGCGCTCCCTATCTCGGGCCACCTGAATAATGCGCGCTCCCATAGCCGCAAGTTTCTCTGCCGCCACCTGCCCGATGCCGGACGTCGCTCCTGTGATAACAATGATTTTGCCCTTCATGCTTTCCGCCATGCAAATCCCTCCGGCAAGCCGCAAGTGCGGTACTGCAGCAGGCAAGCTTAACATCCACGCGGGGGAAAACGGAGTACCATCAAAGCTCCGCAGTGATACAGTTTGAATTCTTCCGTTTAATTCAAACTAATTGGTGCGGCACCGGCGAAGAATACAAACTCTACCGGCTGCCGCTAGATAGCCGCCTACTCCCATTTACTCGATAGCAGTCGCTAGTACCGCCGTGGACTGAGCTTAGCAGGCCACAGTTCAAAAAGAACGCTGCGCCGCCTTCCTTATATAATCGCCGCTGATGACTTCAGTGGAATTCTTCACCCACCTTGAGCACGAATTCAGCCAGGCCATTCAACGCCGCGATCACAAAACGCTGGACGAGCGCTTTCTCGACCGCAACTATGCTTTGCGCATCTCGGACGATCCAGCGCGCAAAATTTCCCGCAAGGACTGGCTCGCTACCCTGAATGTCTACTTTGTAAAGAACTGGGAGATCCGGGATTTAGAACTGCGCGATTTCGGAAACGTTGCCATCACCAGCCTTGTGCTGTTTCAACAGGCTGAGGTAGGAGGCGTTGATCGTTCCGGCGATTTTTTCCTGACGGACGTCTGGGTGCAAAATACCCCCGACGCATCTCGGCTCGACGCCGCTAATTGGAAGATCGCGGCGCGTTACTCTTCGCCTGCCCGCCAACTTTCCAAGCCTGTGATGTCGAAAGGGTAATGTGCATGCCCTGGCCTGAACCCATTACTTTGCGCGGAACGCACGCGATTCTAGAGCCGCTTTCGCTCACCCATCATGACGATCTTGTTGAAGCCGTGAAAGATGGCGAACTATGGAAGCTCTGGTACACAGTCATCCCCGAACCTTTGCAGATGAAAGCTGAGATTGAGCGCCGGTTGGACCGCCAATCGAAAGGCGGAATGCTTCCCTTTGCCGTCAAAGATATCCGCTCGGGAAAAGTTGTGGGCATGACAAGCTACTGGAATGTGGACCAAGCACATCGCCGGGTGGAGATTGGCGGCACATGGTACCGCAAGAGCATGCAGCGTACGGCGTTAAATACAGAATGCAAGCTGCTTTTGCTCACGCATGCGTTTGAAACATTGAATTGCATCTGTGTGGAGCTGCGCACTCACTTCTTCAATCATGCAAGCCGGCGGGCCATCGAGCGGTTGGGAGCGAAGCTGGATGGGATATTGCGGAACAACCAGGTCCTGCCAAACGGCACCCTCCGCGATACATGCGCCTACAGCATCATTGCGAGCGAGTGGCCGGTGGTGAAAGCAAATCTAGAGTGGTTGATGAACAAGCCGTGGAATGAAGAATGACTGTCCGGCAACTACGTTAGTCGCACATCAAACAGGGCCAGCCAGTACTGAAGGGATTGCAAGGCAAAGCCGCAGAGAATCAAAGCAATCCCAAAGACCCCCATTCGCCGCTCAGGCAGGTGATCAGCATAAAACTCGATGAACGGATTCACCGCCGACATGATGGTGGTAACCAAACCTGTCACCAGTCCCACACGGAGCGCAAAAAGCAGCGGATGTTCAACGTGGTGGACAAACGCGCTACAGAGGAGCGCCGAGAGAATGTAGCCGAAGGTCCGATTGATGGCGCCCCAGAATTGCCGACGCGTCAACCTAGGACGCAGCGACGCAACATACTCCATCCCGGGACGCATGCCTCTGGAATAAGCAAAGATCTGGCCAAAGGTAATGAGGATGGCAAAGGCAACAGCAAACTGGAAACCCACCATGTGGTAGAGTCCCGCGCCAAAGGCGAATCCTCGAATCGCAGAGAACACCGCTTCCCATGCCAGCGAATAATGGTCCAGCCCGCGCGCCGCGCGATTCATTTCAATTGAAATTGTGAGGCCGGTCGCAATTCCGGAAACCAGGCCAAAGAAGAGGCCGAGCCCTAAGCCATAACCGATACCGAAAATAATCGAATACGTAACAGCTCGGGTAAGCAGCCGCAAGGGGCCGTGCTGTCCACCCAGCAGGTCATAAGCAAGGTAGAGACTGCCCAGAACATCAAGGCAGGTCCCGGTGATGCTGATGGCTGCAAGGGTGTGGTGGTCCATGGAGACTCATAGCATATCGGAAACCTTGAGTCGGACAATGCGGGTTCATTTGGGTGCCCCAGCGAATCAAGGCGGATTGAAACCAGTGCGAGTGCGGCCTTCTCCGGAGCAATCTTTAGAATTTCTAATCCTTCCTTAAAGGCTTTCTAACTTAAGGAGTTCACAGTGGTTGTCGCCGACGAATGTCCTTCCGGATCATCTCAAGGGTAAACTCTTGCGTACCGCGTTTTGGGTCTGATGAACGTCCTGCCTCAAGCTGACTCCAAAAAAACCAGAACAAAGATTTAGAGAGAAAAAGAGGGACGAAATGCACACCCATTCATGTGGTCGCACTCGACTACTGCTCCGCACCGTATTGCTGATGATTCTTGGCGGAATGCTGTCGTCAACCGCTCTGGCCCAACGCTCCATCAACGAAGCCGATCGCGTAATCAAGCATGGAAACGTGCATCCGCTGGCGCGCGCGGAGTTCGACCGCGGCTCCGCCGACCTCAATCTCCCCATGGAGAACATGATTCTTTCGCTCTCTCCGCGAGCCTCCGCCAAAGCGGATCTGGATACCTTGCTGGCTGACCTGCAGAACCCGAAGTCACCCAACTTCCACCATTTCCTTACGCCGCAGGAATTCGGTTTGCGCTTTGGTCCCACCGATCAGGACGTGGCTGACGCGGCCAACTGGCTCAAGAGCCATGGCTTCCGCATTGAGGAAATTGCCAATAGCAAGCTCTGGATTGATTTCAGCGGAAATGTGCAGCAGGTGGAACGCGCATTCCAGACCAACATCCGCCAGTTTGAGGTGAATGGGCAGATTCATTATGCCAATGCCACTGATCCCAGCATTCCGCGCGCTTTTGCCGGACTGGTAGAGGGTGTGGTTTCACTGCATGATTTTCCTTTAAAGCACGACGCCAATCTTCGCCAGTTGCCACCTGACGCCAACCTCGCCGACGGCACTAATGCTCTTGCGCCCGGCGATTTTGCCACCATCTATAATCTGGCCCCGCTCTACACTGCCGGCATCGACGGCACAGGCCAGACGATTGCCATCGTAGGACGCACGGACATCGTGCTGGGCGACGTTCAGTTTTTCCGCAGCACATTCCTGCTGCCCGCCAAGGACCCTATCTTTATTCATAACGGAAATGCTCCCGGCGACCTGCACGGCATTGAAGAAGCGGAAGCTGATCTCGACGTGGAATGGTCAGGCGCAGTGGCAAAGAATGCCACCATCGATCTTGTTATTTCTAAATCCACTCATACAAGTGACGGCGCGGATCTTTCAGCCAAATTCATTGTGGACAATAACGTGGCCCCGGTTATGAGCATGAGCTTTGGCTTGTGCGAAGCCAGCCTGGGAGCAACGAGAAACACTTTCTTCAACAACCTTTGGGCACAGGCAGCCATGCAGGGCATCACAGCCATGGTGAGTACCGGTGACAGCGGAGCGGCAGGATGCGATGCCGATACGGCGCTTACCGGGACCGTCCAGGCCGTTTCTGGTATTAGCTCAACGCCAAACAACGTTGCGGTCGGCGGCACGGAATTTAACGATGGCGCTGGAGGTTTCTGGGCTGCGGCGAACAATCCTGACAATTCATCGGCGCTTGGCCCGATTCCTGAGATCGTGTGGAATGAAAGCGGTACGATACCTGTGACTGGAAAAGACTTATTTGCCACCGGCGGTGGTGTGAGCACGCTTTATCCAAAGCCTGCATATCAAGCAGGCCCCGGCGTACCGGCAGACGGCTTTCGTGACGTGCCTGACGTAGCTCTCAATTCGGCTGCTCACACTCCTTATCTGATCATTCAGGGTCACACGGCCAATGTAATCGGCCTGGTAGGGGCTTCCGGCACGTCTGCGGCAGCGCCGTCATTCGCCGGAATCATGGCACTGGTCGTCCAGAAGACTGGGTCGCCTCAGGGAAATGCCAATAACGTCCTATATTCCATGGCTAACACCCAGTTTGCCGGCGGAACCGCGGTATTCAATGACGTCACCAGCGGCAACAACAGCGTACCTGGCGTTGCAGGGTTCAGCGCTGGCGCCGGTTATGACCAGGCAACTGGCTGGGGATCAGTGAATGCGGCCAATCTGGTGAATACATGGAACAACAATGCCCCTGACTTCGGGTTTACCGCGTCGCCGGCTTCGCAATCAGTGGTTCAAGGCAACTCCGTTACGTATTCTGCCGTTATCACTGCATTGAACAACTATACCGGCACCATCAACTTCTCAGTTACCGGACTGCCGGCAGGAGCGACGCTAACGCCTCCTCCCCCAGCGGTGACTAATTCCGGGTCTTCGCCCATCACCATCCTTACAAATAACGGCGCTACTACTCCGGTTGGTTCCTATCCACTCACCATTACAGCAACCGATGGAGTGCTTGTTCACACAGCGGCTGTAACCCTGATCGTAACGAGCAATGCGCCTGACTTCACGTTTACCGCGTCGCCGGCCTCGCAATCAGTGGTTCAGGGCAGCTCCGTTGCTTATTCCGCTGTTATCACTGCGGTGAACAACTATACCGGTACCATCAACTTCTCAGTTACCGGACTGCCGGCAGGAGCGACACTAACGCCGCCTCCTCCAGCGGTAAATAACTCCGGGTCATTGACCATCACCATCCTTACAAATAACGGCGCTACTACTCCGGTTGGTATTTATCCACTCACCATTACGGCCACTGATGGAGTGCTTGTTCACACAGCGTCTGTAAGCTTGAGCGTAACTGCTCCGGCCGATTTCACCATGAGCGCCACTCCTGCATCGCAGACTGTTACGGCAGGCGTGAATGCCGGTTATCAAATCAATGTTGGTTCCGTTGGAGGATTTAACGGGTTAGTCTCTTTGAGCGTGAGCATCGCGAGCACGAATCCGAACCCGCCTGTTGGCGCCATCAACCCGATTGCCAGCATCAATCCAACTTCGGTGACTGCATCTGGATTGGCTGCTCTCACGGTGACGACCGGACCCAATACCACAGCCGATACTTATCTGGTTACGATTACCGGCACGGCAGCGAACGGGACTCTGGTCCATACAACCAGTGTCACATTGGTCGTAAATGCGCCGGCCACAGGGGATTTCACGATTTCTTCATCCACCAACGGCTTCACCGTAAAGCGCGGCCAGAGCGGCTCGCTTCCAATCACAATCACGGCCCAGGCTGGTTTCACCGGAACCGTAGGCCTTAGCGTTTCCGGATTGCCTTCACTGGTGACTGGAGTGTTTTCTCCCACTTCCATCAACACGTCCGGAACATCAAACCTGACTCTGACGGTGAACAACCAACAGAGACAAGGAACGTTCCAGATTGTGATTACCGGAACCTGCGGAGCGCTGAACCATTCCGTTACTGTAAACTTCACAGTGAACTAGCAGCGACGGACGAATCACCAAAAAGCCACCCGGCAAATTGCTGGGTGGCTTTTTATTGGGAAGTATTGCTAACTGCACTCCTATTTTGCGCTGAAGTCTTTCTTGCGGATCAGAGCGTGAATACCCTTGGTCTTGTCGACGACCTGCGAAACCTCAAAGTCCGCACCGGCGCTTAAGTAAGCTAAAGCCGTCGCGCGATCCATGCCAAGTTTTTCCGAGAGAAAACGCACGGCTTCACGCGTGGCTTTCTTCATGGCTTCATTCAAATCAGGATCAAGCCCGATGGCAATCCAGTAATCCGGCGTTTCAGCAAATGGGCCGGCGAGCTTGCCGCTGGCAGGGATGGCGGGGTCTCCAGCTTTGAGCACGGTGAAGCGCAAGGTTGTCCGCAAAGAGCCTTCTATCGCGGTGAGCGCTACTTCCCCATTGCCCTGGGCAAAGTGTGGATCAGCGATAAAGAACATTCCGCCCGGAACCTGCACCGGCAAGTACAGCGTGGCGCCGGCGGTGAGATAGTGGATATCGAGATTGCCGCCGTAGTCGCCCGGGGGAACAGAGTTGGGCTTGCCGCTCACGTTGGGCGCGACGCCCATGGTCCCCATGAAAGGCGCGACCGGAATATGCGCTTCTTTGCCTGCGCCGGCAGAAAGAACGCCGTACCATTTGCCACTGATCTGCTTGATGGGAACGAACTTTGAAACATTGTTATAGAGCTGAGGACTGGCCGCACCCGCTCCCGGCTGAGGGCCAGAGTTCTCAGGAAACTCTCCCGGCAAAGCTCCCTTGCCGTGGCGATTGCTGATGACGCCATAGGGCACGCGTGGCACAAGCGAAATCATTTCAACCTTTAAGATGTCACCGGGTTGCGCGTTCTCCAGCGCCACCGGCCCCATCACCACGTGCGGACCGTCTTTAGCAAAATCATGGGTCACGCTTGATGCCGCAATGGCCTTGGCATCGTTGAGCACCTGAGTAGGCGCAACGCCGAAGCTGCCAAAATACTTTGCCGGATCGCGGCCCTGATCTTCCAGAATGCCTTCGTGCGAGACCGTGTCAAACGTCACGGTCGCGCCGGAAGGTACGGTTATCACAGCTTTGGCCGCGTTGTCCGGCAGGTAGCCCCAGCGGATTGAATCCGGCGTGGCCGGAACGTAAAAGTCTGATTTGAGTTTTACAGAAGCGCCTGCAACTGGTTTATCCGCCAGAGGCTGGAGAACAGCGGTTTGCGCTGCCAGCGCTGTGCTGAAGAACAGGGCGAAGAGCCAACGGGAATGCCGCGAAATATAGGTGAGCATATCGGCGGGAATTCTACTCCATAGATTAGGTGGAACCCCATCGATTTTTTTGTGGCGAGGATTAGCTCACTGCCGCGCGGCACTCCCACGATATCAGGTCATTTATAGGATATAAGGTTATTGCCCCGAAGCCGGCGCGGCGAGATCCACCACTGCGCGCCACTTTCCCGCTTTATCTTTTTTCCAGACCGTGGTGTAGCTGCCGGACGCGGGTTGATTTCCCATGGTCCCCGAGAACGTTCCGCGCGTGTAGCCAATGTCTTTGGAGACATCGGCAGACTCAACGGTCCAGTTCAATTTGAAATTTGGATCAGCCAACATTTTTGACCAGAGATCTCTTATCGCCTGCTTGCCGTGGACCCATTTGCCGTCATTTCCTGATACGTACGCATCGTCGGCTATGTAGCTCATGAACTGATCCACGTTCTTAGATCCTGCTGCCTTTGCCCAGTCCTGGTCCGCTTTCTTCAGGTCATCGGTTGGATTGGTCGCCAGAGCCAGGAACGCACCAAATACCACAAACAGAACCACTGTAATCAGCTTGCGCATCGTGCACCTCCTGGGCGGAGATTAAAACACAAGTTGGCGCAATAATGAACTTACGAAGCCAATAGGCCTTCAGGTAGATTGGTTCCATAAACGCAGTTGGATTTGGGCCATTGCCGTTGGCATCGTGATATTAGTTTTTCTTTTCGTCCGACTTGAGTTTATTGTGCGGCTTCCACGCTGGACCCGATAATCCCGATCGGCCTTGTCCAAAGCCTCTAAATCCCGTACAGTTTCCGGGTCAGGATAAAGCCCAAAATACTGCATGCACGGTTGACACGTGGAAGGCATCTAACGCTTTAAGAGACAGTTTTTGAGGTCGGCGTGATTCGAATCATTACCCTCGAACGCGAATATGGGTGTGGAGCAGCGCAGATTGCGGCCAAGCTGGCTGCCCGGCTGGGCTGGAGACTGTGGGACCAGCAACTGACACAAGAGATTGCCAAGATGGCGAACTGCCACCAATCTGAGGTGGCGCGGCGGGAAGAACGCCGAGACCCGCTCTACCAGCGCCTGCTCAAGTCATTTGCGCTGGGAAGTTCTGAAGGATACCGCGGCGGGCCGCCGGTGGAGATGCTGGATTCAGACAGCATTTTCAGGCTTGCCCAGCGCATTGTTGAACAAGCGGCGATTGCCGGAAATTGCGTAATCCTGGGCCGTGGTTCACAGCATTTTCTGCAAGACCGCAAAGACACGCTGCGATTCTTTTTGTATGCTCCCACGGCTGACAAAGTGCGCCGGCTGGTTTCTGAAGGCAACACACACGCCCATGCTGAGGCGTTGGTGGACACGGTTGACCGCGAACGCGCCGCTTTTATCAAGAATTATTTCCACGCGGAATGGCCCAACCGTGGAATTTACCACGCCATGATCAATACAGCACTGGGCGAAGACGCTGTAGTGGATACGATCTTAGGTTTCCTGAAACAGGATAAATCGCAAAAGTCCACGGTGGAACAGCCTATCGCGATCAATCAGTGAGCCATCCGCTTCTGCCGGCAACCCGCCCGAACTGCGAAGTCCTGCGCCAAGGTACAGCTCAAGCCTCCTTAATAAATTGACTCCACACTCACCAAGATCTGCCCTGCGTGAAAGCAGCCATACCAATATATATTTGTGGGCAGGAAGCTCAACAATGAACAGACGCACATTGCTTAAAGCTGCTGGCGCAGCCTGCGCGAGCGCGATAGCCGCCCCCATGGTAAACAGAAATTCATTTCAACTGTTTGCGCAGTCTCCACGGAAATACTCGGCCCGCGCGATTGAATTGGTTCGTCGGTCAACAGTGATTGACATGCTCAACGACTTTGGCGGCGACTGGAACAGCGTCCTGGCTCCGGGCGAGAAGCAAGACAAAGATCCGTGGTTTTTCGATCCCACGCTATTTAAGGCGGAAAATTTTGAAGTCTTCCGGCAATCAGGGCTGACCATGATTCATACCGGCGTGGGCTTTGCCGTACCCAATCTTTATGACATCGCGTTGAAATACTTTGCCAGCTGGAACGGTTTTCTAGCCCACCACAGTGAATGGCTCATGCGCATTGACAGTTCTGACCGCCTGAATGCGGTGAAAGGCTCAGGGAAGCTGGGAATTATTCTTGGACTGCAAAATGCCGATCACTTTCGGACTCTGGATGATATTGATTACTTTTACAGCCTTGGACAAAGAGTCTCACAGTTGACCTACAACGCCAGAAACCTGATTGGCAGCGGATCAACCGAGCGCAATGATGACGGCCTGAGCGACTTTGGCATTTCCGTGGTGCAGAGAATGAACGCGCTGGGAATGGCTGTGGATGTTTCCCACTGCGGCGACAGGACGTCACTGGATGCGTGTGAGTTTTCCAAAGCGCCCGTCCTGATTACGCATTCCAACTGCCGCGCGCTGAATCCCGGCCATCCACGCTGCAAAACAGATGAGATGATCAAGCGCATGGCGGCAACCGGAGGAGCAATGGGAATTACCAGCTTCCGTTCTTTCGTCAAGAATTCCGATCCAACCACAATCGACGACGTAATTGACCACTTTGACCATGTTGCCAAGCTGGTGGGAGTAGAACACGTGGGTGTGGGCAATGACAGCGAGCTTCAGCCGGACGATTCCATGTCACTGGAAGATCGCAAGAAACTACAAGCCGGATTTAAGTCCAGCTATGGCTTCCGCGAAAAATTTTATATCGATGGCTTGAACCATCCCCA
>DASXIL010000629.1:0-3068 GCA_036497985.1 Candidatus Angelobacter sp.
TGCCGCCGCCGGGATGCGTGGCAGAGCCGCACATATAGAGGTTCTTGATGGGTGTCCGGAACTGCGCATAACCCGGCACAGGGCGCAGGAAAAAAAGCTGCTCAAGCGAAAGCTCGCCCTGAAAGATATTGCCCTCGCTTAGTCCGAAGTCGCGTTCCAGATCCAGCGGGGTAAGCACCTGCTTGTTCAGGATGATGTTCTTCAGATTCGGCGCATATTCAGAGATGGTATCGATCACCGTGTTACCGAATGCCTCGCGCTGGTCGTCCCAATTCAATCCCGGACGCAACTTATATGGTGCGTACTGCACAAAGCACGACATTACGTGCTTGCCCGGCGGAGCGACGGACGGGTCCGTTAGCGAAGGAATCACCATATCGATATACGGCCTCCGGGAGAAGTTGCCGTACTTCGCATCGTCATACGCACGTTCCATATATTCGACGCTCGGTGAAATCGAAATCGCGCCACGCAGATGCGCTCCTGATCCTGGCAGGCATTTGAAATCGGGCAGTGCGTCCAGTGCGATGTTTACTTTTCCGGACGAGCCACGAAATTTGTAGCGCCGCACGTCTTCCAGAAACTCTCCGGGAAGCTGGTTTTCTTCAATGAGCTTGATGAACGTCAATCGCGGATCAACGCTGGATGAAATCACATCGCCGTAAATCTCATCGCCATTTTGCAGCGCCACGCCCTGTGCGCGGTTGTTCTTTACGATGATCTTCGCGATCGGCGCTTCCGTCCTGATTTCTGCGCCAAACTCGCGCGCCGCATCAGCAATGGCATTGGAGATGGCGCCGGTGCCGCCACGCGAAAATCCCCATGAACGAAAAGCGCCGTCTATCTCTCCCATGTAGTGGTGCAGCAGGACATAGGCAGTTCCGGGCGAGCGGACACCAAGAAACGTCCCGATGATTCCAGAGGCCGACATCGTCGCCTTGAGCACATCGGTCTCGAACCACTGGTCCAGAAAATCAATGGCGCTCATGGTCATCAGCTGGACCTGGTTGTATTTGTCCTCGCTGCTCATGCCCTGGAAGCGCTTGCCGATGAACAGCATCTTCATCAGTTCACGCGGATTAAGCGTGGAGGGATCGGGCGGCACCATGCTGAGGATCGGCTTCACAAAGCGGCACATCGCCTGCATGGCCTTGCCGAACTCTTCATAAGCTTCCGCGTCAACCTTGGAGTGGCGTGCGATCTCACGGCGCGACTTGCCATGGTCATTCACCCGCCACAGGTAATCGCCATTCGGCATCGGCGTAAATGTGCCGTCGAGAGGCAGGATTTCCAGGCCATGGCGGGGAAGATCCAGGTCGCGGATGATCTCCGGCCGCAGAAGCGATACCACGTAAGAGCAGACGGAGAACTTGAAGCCGGGAAAAACTTCTTCCGTCACGGCCGCTCCACCCAGGACGTGGCGGCGCTCCAACACCAACACTTTCTTTCCCGCGCGAGCTAGGTAAGCGGCGTTGGTCAGGCCGTTGTGGCCTCCGCCAATCACAATGACGTCGTATTTCTTCGAGCCGTTGGATACCGAAGCCATATTTTAAAAGGGAAACACGTTCGTCAACGAGAAACGAAATCAGAGAAGCGACTTCTCATTTTAATGGAGTGGCCGAGATTTGTCTCTGCGTAGTAGTCGCGCTTTGTGTGTTCAAGTTTCGTATAATTCTTCGTCAGCAACTTTACCGTGAGGTTTTTCCCTTTGCCCGTTGGCACCGCATTTCATGATCGCACCTTTGCCCTTTGCCACAGCCTGAATTATCGGGAGTGGTCGGGCTTTTATACGGTCAGCAGCTATGAGGTGCACCATGAGCACGAGTACAACACAATCCGCAACGCCGCCGCGCTCATCGATATCACGCCGCTTTACAAGTACATTGTGGAAGGCAAGGATGCCACCAAACTGGTGAACCGCGTGATTACCCGCGACATCAACAAGGTGAAACCGGGCCAGGTGATCTATTGCTGCTGGTGCGACGAGCAGGGAAAAGTTATTGACGATGGCACCATTACGCGGCTGGCGGAAAATAAGTATCGCTGGACTGCTGCCGATCCCAGCCTGCGGTGGTTTCGACAAAATGGGCTGAACATGGATGTCCAGATCGAGGACGTCTCAGAAAAAGTTGCCGCCCTGGCTTTGCAAGGCCACACTTCAGGCAAGCTGCTCAAAAGCGTTGCTGAAGCCGACATCGCCAACCTGAAATATTTCCGCATGACCAGCGGCAAAATCGCCGGCGTGCCGGTTGATATTTCACGCACGGGATACACCGGCGATTTGGGCTATGAAATCTGGGCGCCAATCAATGACGGCCGCGATGCCGTGAAAGTATGGGACGCGCTCATGGACGCGGGCAAGCGCTTTGATATTCATCCCGCGGGCATGCTGGCGCTCGATGTCGCGCGCATTGAAGCAGGCCTTTTGCTGATTGAAGTGGACTACATCAGCAGCAAGAAGGCGCTGATTCCGGAGCAAAAGTACTCGCCGTATGAACTCGGCTTTGGCAAGATGGTCTACCTGGACAAAGAAAATTTTGTTGGCAAAGCAGCCCTGGCCCAGCAAAAGAAGAGCGGCGTCGCGCGACAACTGGTCGGGCTGGAAATGGATTGGGTAGAGATTGAAGAGCGCTATGAAAGGTTTGGGCTAACACCGGCGGCGCCGGCGCAGGCTTCACGCGTCCATGTGCCGGTTTATCTGGGCGGCAAGCAGGTAGGCAAAGCCACTTCCACAACATGGTCACCGCTGCTCAAAAAGATGATTGCGCTGGCCAGCGTTGATGCCGCGCATTCGCAGCCGGGGACCAAATTACAAATGGAGATCACGATCGAGGCGGTCATGCAGAAAGTTACGGCGAAGGTTGCGAAATTGCCGTTCTTCAGTCCGGAGCGCAAGACGAAGACGCCGGTATAACTCCCAGAAGCAAATGCGCCATCAAATCCCTGACGTGGAGACGTAGCATGCTACGTCTCTACAGCAAGCAGCAACAACACGATCAGCGTAGTCCTATCCGTTTCTACCACTTCTTAAAAATGAAGAATGCCGCCACCACCATAAAGAAAAATCC
>DASXIL010000630.1:0-5186 GCA_036497985.1 Candidatus Angelobacter sp.
CCTCCGAAATCCTTCGGAGACTAACAATTTTCAAATCGAAAAAAGGAAGGTCTTATGCGACTTTTTCGCAGTGTTCTTGTTACTGCCATCGCGCTCACCGGATTAACGACTGGCGCGGCGCAAGCATCGTGCCCGGTGCCCGTGCTCGCCATGTTTAATATCTGCTCGCCGTTTCATGAGACGTCCGTCACCAATCCTGTTCAGGTGTCAGCAAGTGCTACGCCGCCGCAAGACACCCTGACCAGCCTGCAGCTCTGGGTAGATGGCACGAAATATATGAACAGCACCACAAACACGCTGAGCGGACCGCTGCCGGTTACGCTCACCAGCGGCAAGCACCGGTTTACCTTTGTCCTGATCTCGAATTCAACCACAGGAGCAAAAACATGGAACAGCATTGTTTACGTCAACGTTCAGTAAGGCTTTTGCTGGCGTTCCTGCTGTGGTCTCCAGCCGCATTCGCGCAGGCAACCATCGTTCAAATCAGCGACACGCACATCGGCCTGAGCACCGCGCCCAACGCGCTGCAACATTTACAAACCGTGGTGAACCAGATCAATGCCATGTCGCCGCAGCCGGATGCTGTTATTGTTTCCGGAGATATTGGCGAAACAACAAGCGCCTGGACGACGGCGAAAAATACGCTCGCCAACCTGAAGGCTGTAGTTTATTTCTGTCCCGGAAACCACGATATTCACACCACCACTATCTCCACCTACCGCCAGTACTTTGGCAACGATTATTACAGCTTCAAGATCAATAACATTACTTTCATGGTGATCGATTCGCAACTCTTGGGCAACTATGACACCTTCACCAGCAGCGCGACCCCGGCCAGCGTGAAGCCTTTGCCTTCATCGGTGCAGACCGAATCCGACACGATGCTGGCGTGGCTGGGACAGCAAACGGCAGTTTCTAATGAGATCGGGGTGCAGCACGTTCCCGTGTTTCCGCAGTCGCTTTCAGGCGGGGGGACATACCCTTCCACCAATCCTTATTGGGCCATTTATGACGTGCAAAATGACACCAACATCCATCACCAATACCGAACTGAGGAGATCAATGCGCTGACCGCGCTCAACATTCACACCATGCTCGCCGGGCACTGGCACAATCAACGGAACTTCACTGCCACATCAGGGTCATTTACTCTCGATCTGCGCATGGCGCCCGCGGTGGCATATGCAATCGGAACAGGCGCCCAGGTGGGATATACCGTTCATACCATTTCTTCTACAGGAGCCATTACCACACAGATGGTGGCTTGCAGCGGCTGCCTCTGATGCCCTACAGGCATGGCCGGCGAATCGAAAGATTACCGGTCATGCCCGCGATCCGCTCTCTTTAATTATTTGAATTCCCGAATCGGTGATGCCGCAAAACAGCGCGGCGTACCAAATCTACATATAATTTTCAATCCACGCCGGAACTTCCGGCTCGGTTCGCCCATCCACTTTCACATTCAACTCTTTGGCCCAACGATAGCCCCACATCCACCCAAATGGCATGAAAAATGTATCCGCTGTTCGGTAGGCCGGGTCAGCCTGGCCTCCGGCAAGCTGACAAATTTGTAGTCCAGCTTTTCAAAGATTCGCAGGACCTGTTCCAGCATTTCAGCGTTGAGAGAGTTGGCATGCAGGACAATTACCTGAGGAATTTCATGTCCAAATATTTGCCTGTTCATCTTGCTGTAGTACTCGATTTCCTGTCTGGTGTAGTCCAGATAATCAGTGCGCAGCCGTGCCACAGACCTGGCGTCATGGCGGTCCACCATCAAACGGTAGGCGTGGGCAAACACCCAATCAGAGTTTTCTACAGTGCAGGTGGCAACTTCATACCCTCGTTGACTGAGAAACGCCGATACGGCGTCGTGCTTTTCCGCCGTTTCACCTGTGTGATTAAACGGAAAGCGCAGGTAGCGCAACGGTTTTCCAGTGCCAGACATCAGGAGGCGAACTGTTGGTTCGCCATCAATAATCTCTTTTTCAAAGCTTTCAGCGGTTAGCTCAGTCAAATCCGCGTGTGAGTATGTATGGTTCCCAAGTTCATGCCCTTGCCGGGTCCATTCCCGCAAAATAGCGCGATTCTGTTCGACATGGCCGTCACGGATTATTTGCTTCTCGTTCACAAACCCAATGGCCGGTGCATGGTGCAGCCGAAGTACGCGCAAAATCGCTTTGTTCACCGCTCGCGTCTCCGCAAGTACTTCTGCTGGAGTAGCGTGTTCTGAGCTTCCAGCTAGAGCCAGCGGAAGGTCGTCAAAGGTAAGGGCAACACTCCGCTTTTGAGCGCCGGCAAAGACACTGATCAAACAAACAAGACATAGCTGCAGGAATCTTTGCACAAGGATATTCATTATCCCAGTTCACCGGCTCACTCCGCCCGCAGGGTTGACGCGGGATCGATGTGGGCGATTTTTCGGGTCGGCAGAAATATTGCGGCAGCAGCCGCAAGTATTAGCAGTAGTAGCACCGCGACGAAGGTTACAGGATCGTAGATTTGCACTCCGTAGAGCTGGCTCTTGATCAGCCGGACGGAAATAACCGAAAGAGCCAGCCCGCCGGCCAGTCCCAGCAAGACGGCCATGATCCCCGAGCTTCCTACTTCCATCATTGCTTGTCGAACGCTCGAGCCCAGCGCCATACGGATGCCGATCTCGCGTGTCCGCTGGGCGACCATGTTCGAAACAAGCCCATAAACTCCGACCAGCGAGAGAAGGAGAGCCAGGGTGGCGAGCGTACCCAACTGAAACACCTCAAATCTTTGCTGTCGTAGAGCCAGTGCTTGAAGGTCACTAAGGCGATGAAAGCTGGCTATAGGCAACTGCGGATCGACACTGGCGATTGCCTTTTGCATGCTTTCAGTCAAGCCTGCAATCGGTCCGTTCGTGCGGACTATCCAGCTCGGCTGAAACCACATGTGGAGCAGACCCAGAAATTTCTGATCGACCTGTGCCGCGGGGATGTAATAGGTTACTTCGCTAGAAAGAGGATCCGAGATTAGCCCGGGCTTTTTTGTGACATCGCCCACCACACCCACGATGAGCATGGAGTCATTGCCCGACCTGATATGCCTGCCGACAACATCGATCTTGCCCATGAACTTGCTGGCAAATGACTCATTCACGATCGCAACCATCTGGCTGCTGCTGGTGTCGCTATCTGAGAAAGTCCGTCCAGCAAGCAGGGGAATCCGCAGTACATGAAAGTACTCAGGAGTTATATAGGCTGAACTGGCCATGTGCCCTTCTTTGCCTTCCGGACCATCCGCCAGATGAAAGCCGTCGTTAAGCCCGCGCTCAAAAGGTAGATTCAGGCCGACCGCAGCCGATTCGACGCCGGGAATTCGCTTCATTTCGGCAATGCTCTGTTGCAAGAGGCGCTGGAATGACTCTGTATCGTGATACCGCGCGTCATCCAAAGAAGCCTGGGCGGCCTGAACATTCGCAGCGTCAAAACCGGGCGGCAGAGTTTGCAAGTGAACCAGCGTGCGGACCAGCAGTCCGGCACTGGCCAGCAGGACAACGGTAAGCATGACCTCACCTGCAATGAGAATTTGCCGGATGCGCCTGCGACCACTGGCCGTGCCCGATTTTGAAGCGAACGCTGCCATCGATGGACGAATTTCGGCATGGCGAATCTCCATGGCAGGCAGGATTTCCAGGAGCATGCTGGTAAGCAACGTCGCTAATAGCGCGAAATAAAGTACATGGCCGTCCATGGCAAGACCGCCAATGGGAAGTAAGTCCGGTGGAAGAAAGCGCGCAAACAAACCCAGGCTGCTGCCCGCCAGCGCTACCCCCACGGCGCCGCCAGCCAGGGCAAGAATGAGCGGCTCCATCATGAGCTGACGGAAAACGGATGCCTTGGTGGCACCCAAAGCCAGGCGCGTGGCGAGTTCACCGCGCCTGCGCATTACGCGCACCAGCATCAGCCCGGCCAGATTGGCGCAACCGATGAATAGAATGAGCGCAACTGCCGCCATAAGGATGATCGCTGGAGGCCGAGCTGTGGAGGCCAAGTCCTGCTGTAAAGGCAACGCCGATAACCACGAACTTCCGGCGGGATACTCTTTAGCGAATCCAACAAAAGACCGTGGACGAAGGACTGCGAGCTGGGCATTGGCTTCAGCCCAGGTCGAACCATTCTTCAAGCGCATGACGATGTGGTAATTCTGGCCGTCGCCTTCACCGGAAGTAGTGGGCTGGATCGGCGTCCAAAGGTCTGCTGGAGAAGTTGTGTGAGTATTAGCGGGCAATACCCCGATAACAACATGAGGCTCCCCCTTGAGCAAAATAGTTTTGCCCACGATGGACCGGTCAGAAAAAAATAGCGACTGCCATGCAGCAAAGCTCAAAATCGCCGCTTTTGGACCGTGCGGGCGGTCTTCATCAGCGCTGAATGTGCGGCCCACGATCGGATGGATGCCCAAAACCTCAAAATAGCCGGCGGAAACACGTTGCTCTTGCACATAGCGGGCGGTGGTTTGGGTTTGCAGGTTCACGCCGCTTGCTTCGTACGAATAAACCGCCGCCTGCACCGCAGGTACGTTGTCACGCACCAATTCCCACGTCTCGCCGTCCTGGCCATCTTCGGTATCAAAGGTGCCCGGGAGCTTGTAATTCCGCATCAGGGACGCCAACCGTTCGGGTTCAGAATAGGGAAGCGGACGAAGCAGAAGCGCGTTTACCATGCTGAAAACAGCGGTGTTCGCGCCTATGGCGACGCCCAGGGTCAGCAACACCGTAAAGGTAAAGCCGGGATTGCGGCGAAGCTGACGCAACGCATATTTCAGGTCGCGCAAAATGGCATCAAACGTGGCCCACTGCCAAACTTCGCGGCTGTGCTCTTCAAGCAAAAGTGGGTTGCCGAATTGGCGGCGTGCAGCGGCTTCAGCGTCCTGACGCAACATGCCGCTGGCCACTAACTCATCAATTTTTTCCTGAAGGTGCTCCGCGATCTCGTCTGAAAGGTTGCGGTATTCGCGCCGGCGTGAGAACAGTTGTTGCAGCCAATTCATTGACTTGCTCCTTACTTTACTTTGCGGGAGCCAACACCCGCGTGATGCCCTTCAACATCCGTTCAAATCGTGAGACTTCGTTTTCCACGTGCTTACGGCCTGCGTCGGTGAGTTTGTATGTACGGACACGTCGGTTCGTGGCAGAAATGCCCCACTCCGCCTTGACC
>DASXIL010000631.1:0-4008 GCA_036497985.1 Candidatus Angelobacter sp.
TCCGGATTTCCAATTGCTTAAATCCTCCGTTCCTCCTCTCCTCCGTGTTTCAAAGAGTCTTACTGCGCAGCCCCGGAATAAACAAACGCCGCCTTCGCATTCTCCTTTGGCCCGACTTTCACTTTCATCGTCTGCTCGCCAAATCTTTCATGCACCGCGGCGATTGTGTATTCCCCCGGAGGCAGGTTCTTGATCTCAAACCTTCCATCGGGGGTGCTCACTGCAAAGTACGGGTGCGACATTACGTTGATGTAGGCCCGCATCCATGGATGCTGATTGCACTGCACCGGAATCATCATCTCTGCGTTAGAGAACTTTTTGGTAACTGGCTTGTCGGTGGGCATTTGTGATTCGTTGAACGGCGGGTTATTGCTCGGCATGTCGTGGATGTTGTGGTCAGCCGTATCGGTATTGGTAATTTTCAAGGGCTGGCCGGCCATAATTCCCAGAATGTGGGGAATGTAGCGGCAGCCTTTCTGGTCGAGCACGTCCGGCTCGCTGGGCACAGCAAAATTGCCTTGCGGCAGGCCTTCTTTCACGTAGATAAAAACGTTGGCCAGTTTGCCATCCTTCGCCGCCACAACTTCCGCCGGCTGCGGTCCTGTGGGGCATCCCGGATCGGCGGTCATATCCAGCGGCTTCATCTTTGGAGCAACGCCCTTAAAGCTCACTACGCCACTGACGCTGCCGGCGGTGGCGGTATCAACGCTGATTGTGGCGGGCTTAGGCGCAGCCGCTGGCTGCTCGGCAGCAGGTTGAGATTTGCTGCAACCAGCAAGCGCAATCAACGCGACCGCAAACAGAAACCCAACACCTTTGAAACACGGAGGAATGGAGGAAGCGGAGGAAATTTGTCTCATTTTTGATCGTGTCAATGATTTATAAATTTTTGGCTTATCAGTTCGCCATTTTGGCAATTTCTAAAATTCGCGGCAAGCTGCATTGCTTGCGCGGTAAATTCTTGTTTTCGTCGGCCAGAATGTTACGGCGAGTTCGATGGATCCGATCTACATCATCTCCCTCCGTTTCCTCCGTTCCTCTGTGTTTCAGAGGTTTTGGGTTTGGCGCTCTGCTAGTCGCCCGTCGCCACAGCAACGTGTTCCATGTTCGTGATTACCGCATCAGCAAACTCGCTGGTACTAGCTGTACCGCCAACATCGCGCGTCAGGTGAAGCTTTTCTTTGTATGTCTTTTCCAGCGCTGCGTGGACTTTGTCCGCGGCTTCCACTTCGCCCATATGCCGCAGCATCAGGATGGCCGACTGCAAAACCGCTGTTGGATTGGCTATGTCTTTGCCCGCTATGTCCGGCGCGGAGCCGTGCACCGCCTCAAAAATCGCGCAGTGCGTCCCGATATTTGCCCCGGGCACCAAGCCCAGCCCGCCAACAAAAGCGGCGCAGAGATCGGAAATAATGTCGCCGTAGAGGTTTTCCATTACCAGCACGTCATACTGGTAAGGATTCATCACAGTTGCATGCATGTGTTATCGATGATGTGCTCGCCGTAGGTGATCTCCGGATATTCCTTGGCCACCTCGCGGCAGCAGCGCAGAAAGAGGCCATCACTCATCTTCATGATGTTGGCTTTGTGAATGGCATGGATGCGCTTGCGTTTTTCCCGTCGCGCATAGGCAAATGCGAACCGCGCGATCCGCGTGGACGCCTTCTCTGTAATGATCTTCAGCGACTCCACTACGCCCGGTACCACCTCATGCTCAATGCCTGAATACTGCCCTTCAGTGTTTTCCCGCACGATCGCCAGGTCCACGCTGGGATAGCGCGTGGGCAGGGAAGGCAGGTTACGGATGGGACGGAAGTTCGCGAACAGCTCAAATTGCTTGCGCAGGGCGACGTTGATGCTGGAAAATCCGCCGCCTATCGGCGTGGTCACGGGCCCCTTCAGGCCAAGGCCGGTGCGCTCAATGGACTGCGTCAGCTCTTTGGGAATGTATTCGCCATATTTGGCAAACGCTTCTGATCCGGCGGCGAACCTTTCCCATTCAATCTTCACCCCGGACGCATCCACAATGCGCACGGCGGCATTTGTAACTTCAGGGCCGATGCCGTCTCCCGGAATCAGCGTAACCTTATGTCCCATAACTCCTTTTATTCGCGCTGGCCTTTATTTCGCGCTGGTCTTTGCTTTGGCCGGCTTGGCTTTGTCGTCTTTGCTGTTGAGCAGTGACTCCAGCTCAGAGTGGAATTCGCCCACATCCTTGAAGTCGCGATAGACGGAGGCGAAGCGTATATAGGCGACTTTATCGATCTGCTTGAGGCTGTTCATGATCTGCTCGCCCAGTTCGCTGGCGGTGCGCTCGCGCTCCGGTGAATCGATCACGTACTGCTCCACTTCATTCACGATCTGCTCCATCTTGCCCATGGAGATGGGCCGTTTTTCACAGGCGCGCAGCAGTCCGGCCAGGATTTTCTGCCGCTCAAACTTTTCCCGGCGGCCATCTTTCTTCACTACCATGTAGGGGATTTCGTCGATGCGCTCGTAAGTGGTGAAGCGCTTTTCGCACTTCAGGCATTCGCGGCGGCGGCGGATCGATTCGCCTTCTTTGCTCTCGCGCGAGTCCACCACTTTGTCATTTTCGAACCCACAAAACGGACATTTCATCGTGTCTTGACCGGAACTCTCAATGCGGTGTGATGACTAAGATTGTAACAGGCGGGAGCGGGACATCGGGAAAAGCAAAACCTTACCACTGATAAAACACTGATGACACTGATCAACAAATAGGACAAGAATGGGGACTTTCAATTTCGGCGATTTTGGCAATTTTGGCATTTCTGGCAATCGCTTTAGTCTTCTTCCAAAAATTTCTCTTCTTCCTGGATGCTTGCTTCTTCCATCTGCGTGAGCGATACATGTTCTGATCGCGCCATCGCCAGTCCAGCGGGCGTTACGGACATGAACGTCACAAGCCAGAGCATGATGCCGCAACTGGTTGACAGTTCCGGTGACAAGTTGAATACGCCGCGCAGCATTCCGATTGTCGCCAACTGCGAGCCTCCTCCGACTACCGGCAGTTGCAGTACGCCTCCCACAACGCTGGCGGCCGTGAGCAGGAAGACGCTGGATAGCGTCATTTGCGATAGCCGGTGAATAGAATATGCGTGGGTGACTGCAAGATAGGCGAAGCCGATAAACAACCAAATTACAATAGATAGGGCAGATAACTGAAAGAAAGACTTCATGTCTTTCACTGTGTTCAACCCCTCACCAAACGCGAGCACCCGCTTGCCTATCGCATGTCCGAATTTAGGTGAGATTCGTCCAAAGAGCCGCACAAAGACACTGGATGCGGTGGCAGGATTTTTTCTTACCCGGAACGCCACCAGAGCCACAACGCACACACCGGCTAGCAATGCGAAGGCAAACATTTCAAAGTAAGTGAATGACGAAATCTCATAACCCAGCAGATGCCTTCGGGCGGAATTGGCAAAGCCGGGAAGCCGGCTGAGAGTGTGTCTGGACCACAGGATATTTACGGCCATGATCAGCGCGAAAGCGCCCATGTCAAAGATGCGTTCCACGGTCCACACCGCCAGCTGCGATGCCATGCTCAAATTCACCTTACGCGAGATTAAATAGGGACGGATAAACTCTCCCGGTCTTCCCAATAGCGCCAGTCCGGCAAAGCCGATCATGGTGGGCGCTATCAGGTCAGCGGTCTTGGCCTCACACACCGGGCGCAGCATGATCTTCCACCGCATAGCGCGAAGAATGTAGTCGGCATACACCAGCGCTACGCCGGCCACCAGATAAAACTTGTTCGTGTTGTGGGTCGCCACCCAGAAGCGGTGCCAGTCAAATTTCTTCCAGGCCCTTACCTGGAGATAGACCAGACCGGCCAGCACAACCAGCACCAGGGCAGTGATCAGAAATCGTTTTTTGCTCATGTATTTACGTCGGGCCTAATGATCATACAAAAAAGCGCCCTGAGGGCAGGACGCGCTTTACTGCTCTGATTACTGTGATGCTTATGCTGGACTTGCGGATTTG
>DASXIL010000632.1:0-3703 GCA_036497985.1 Candidatus Angelobacter sp.
ATAAAAATGAACATTCCGATTGATTTAATAACGCTCGCCGCATTAACTCCCCCAGGTGTGAGCTAGCAATTTTCCATGGACCCTATAGTCATCACTACTCAAGAAGTTGCTCAGGCACAGATTCCGCTTCAGGGCGCGCAGGAAGTTCGCCCTAAAGTGCCGAACCCAGTCCCGCTGTGGACGCGGCTCTTGTTTGTGCCGCTGGTTCTGGTGTTGCCGATCTTATGTCTTGCTGCGCTTATCATGCGCGTGGCCACGCGCAGCCAGGCGCCTCGTGTCCGCCAGACATGGGCTTCGTATCTTCTAACGCTGCTCATCATCAGCGGCATGTTGTCCACGATTATGGCGGTCTTTACCATCTCGCTCGATAGCGTGCCAGTGCCGGATGCCATCAGCTCTTCTCTTTCCGATCTGGACGAGCGCGGCAACTTCCCATCGCTGCCTGCGGGAAAAGAAATGTCCAGCGTGGAGTTAAGCTCGACCTTGAAGCCGCTGGTGCTGCTGGCCTCGCCTGCGGCTAAGCGCTGGTTCCAGCCGACTGCCGGGGTTTCCGGCCTGCTGGGCGCAGCCATGATTCTACATTCCGACTCACACGGCTATCTGCTGGCGACGGCGCGTCACGTGGCCGATGGTGAAGACTGGCGCTCGCGCACCGGCCCGCAGAAAGTAATGGTCTCCGTTGGCATGGACGGCTGGGCTTCTGCTCAAGTAGTCGGGCGTCACAAGCATCTTGATGTCGCCCTGCTCTGGCTGGAGCGCCATTATGGCGATGCGGAATTTACCCAGCCCGTGGCTACATACAGCAGCGTGCAGATGGGCGAGAAAATTTTTGTCATCGGCCATCCTGAAGGCCTGAATTTCTCTGTGAGCAACGGAATTGTTTCGCGCACGCCGGGCAACGACGTGTTGCAGGTTTCCGCGCCCATCAGTCCGGGCAACAGCGGCGGTCCTGTGTATGACGAATTTGGCAACCTGCTCGGGATCGTTACCTCCAAGGTCGCGCGCTCCATGGAACCGGAAGCCGAGAACCTGAATTTCGCGGTCAGCACGGATGCTCTGCTGCACGAATCCGACTGGGAGTTTGTTACCGGCGGAAGCGCGCCCCACAACCTGCTGTCGGACTTTGTTCACCAGGCCAAAGTGCGCAAAGTTCCCATGGCCTCGGCTGCCCGATAGGAAAATCTCAAACATGGCTAACATAACTGTTACTGTTTACGATTCAACGGAAAATAAGCGCGTCCCGGTGGAACTGCCGGACGACGCACCGGCGAATCGCATTATTGCCGTGCTGGTGGACAAGCTGCAATTGCCGCAAAACGGCCCAGACGGCGCTCCGCTCAGCTACAAGTTCCATCACAAAAACTCAGGCCGCCAGATCCAGGATTCGCAAACCCTCTCTGACGCGGCCGTAAAAGAAGGCGACATCCTTCGCCTGCAGCCGGAAATCACCGCGGGAGCGCGATGAGCAAGTACGTGGCATCGCCGAACGGCGGCGGATCTGTTCCGGCCAGTGACGACAGATTCAGCCGTTTCCGTCTCATCGGTTGGTGGGACCAGGAAAAGCTGCGTTCGGCTCGCGTGCTCGTGATCGGCGCTGGCGCTCTTGGCAATGAGATTCTCAAGAACATGGCGTTGCTCGGCTTCGCCAACATTGTGGTGGTCGATCTCGACTCCATCGAAGCTTCGAATCTTTCCCGCAGCATTCTTTATCGCGCCTCCGACGTAGGCCGCCGCAAGGCTGATGTCGCAGCCGATGCAGTCAGAAATATTTTTCCTGAGGCCTGGGTCCATGCCATTACCGCCAACGTGGTCCATGGTCTTGGGCTGGGGCTGTTCGCCTGGGCAGATGTTGTGATTGCGGGACTCGATAACCGCGAAGCGCGGCTATGGATCAATCGCGCCTGCTGGAAGATGAACAAGCCTTGGATTGATGGCGCTATTGAAGGCATCAACGGCGTGGCTCGCGTTTTCAAGGCCGGACAGCCGCCTTGCTATGAATGCACGCTCGGTGAAACGGACTGGGCCATCCTGAACAAGCGCATGTCATGCAATCTGCTGGCACTGGAAAACGATACCGAAGGCAAAGTCGCCACCACGCCGACCATCTCTTCCATCATCGCCGGGTTGCAAGTGCAGGAAGCGGTGAAGCTGCTGCATGGTCTGCCGGTGCTGGCAGGGAAGGGCTTCATTTTTGAGGGGCTGAACCACACGTCTTATAAGGTTGAATACACTGAGAACCGTGATTGCATGAGCCATTACACCTTCTCTGAGGTGATTCGGCTTCAGGAAGCCTCGCGCGATCTCTCTCTTGCTGCATTGCTTGAACGCGCGCGGCTCGACCTTGGATCAAAGGATGTTGCGCTTGAATTCAGCCGTGACGTGATTCACAAACTGGCTTGTCCCGGCTGCGGCGCGGAAGAAGAATTGTTTGCCGCTGTCGGCGCAGTGCCTTATGCCCGCGGCAAATGCGCCAAAGACGGCCAGATGCGCGCCGTAATTACCGCGCACGGATATTCCGGCCATGAGCCTTTCGGTGATCGCACTCTTGACCAGCTCGGCCTTCCGCTTTTTGACGTTGTGACAGCCCGCTCGCCGGAACGCGAGATCGCTTATCTGATCGGCGGCGACGAAAAACAGGTGCTCGGACAGAGCGCGATGGGAGCGGCACGCTGATGCCTAAGCCGGCGAAAGTAAAGGTCAGGGTTTCCACGCAGCCTGTGGTGGTGATGGAAGCGGAAGTCGCGCGCAAGATCCGCCAGCATGCCCGCACGTCAATGAAGGCGGAAGTCTGCGGCGTACTGATCGGCAATACCGACCATGAGCGCATGACCGTGGAAGCCTGCATCGCCGGCATCAATGCCGCACAGGGCGGCGCTCACGTTACCTTCACCCAGGACACCTGGGAACATATATATAAGATCAAGGACAAGGAATACACGGACGAGAAAATTGTCGGCTGGTATCACTCGCATCCCGGCTTCGGCGTATTTCTCTCCGAGCACGATCTCTTTATCCAGCAGAATTTCTTTTCCAATCCGCAGCAGGTGGCGTGGGTTTACGATCCGCATACCGACGAAGAAGGCTGCTTTGGGTGGATCGGCGGCAACATTGAGAAGCTTTCCGCCATCCGCGTGGGCTACTCACAGGCCATTGAGATTACAGGCACGGCTGCTCACGAATTTGAAGAAGAAGAGGACGGCGTTCTGGATTCCATGGTCCGTCCCGACCGCGAAAAAGGACCTGCAGAACCGATTTGGATGAAATGGACGACCCAGGTTCTGGGGTACGGAGCCGCCATCCTGCTTGGGCTGGTGTCAGGCTATGCGCTGCGTAACTGGCAGGTGTCTCCAGTGCTGGAATCCTATCAGCAGATTATGGACCACCCGATTGATGCTTGCCGCGTCCTGCTGCAACCTTATATATCAATTGCTCCGGAACAAAACGGAATCATAGCGGCGCCACAGGTTCCACAGCAGTCGTCTCCTCAACAACCCCCGCCTCAGCAACCGCAGCAGCAGAAAGCTCCCGCAGCGAAAGGAACCAATGGCAAACAGTGACGACAAACCTACGCTGAAGATCACACTGGAAGATCTGGCCAGCGTGGAACTCCCGGCGGCTGCCCCTGCCGGAAATATGGCGCCCATCGCTGCCGGCGCCAAACAGTATGGCAACATCGCCGCACCTGCTGACGGCCCGGCGGCGG
>DASXIL010000633.1:0-3772 GCA_036497985.1 Candidatus Angelobacter sp.
GACCAAGCCACTCCATACGCCCGCCACCTCACCTATTCTTGCGCCTGAGCAGGACAGAGATCCGCAATCAATAATGTTTAACTTTGCATCCTGCAGAGTTGTCGAGAGAACCGGTACTTTTACCAGTTCTGTTATCACCCCAACAGTCTAAGAATCGCGTAGGTACCTAGAAGAACATAATGCCGGGAACTGAGCTGAATATAAAGCCCTGGCAGAAATGGCCTCCAAAGGGGGGATGCATGCTTGCAACTTTGTCTGTACAAACTCCCAAGCACCACGTTTGTGTAAGCATTGGTGTAGTTGTTGCTGTGTTGCTGCCGCTCACCGGTTGCGCGACCAAAACCGAGGCGGCGCCTCCGCCTCCGCCCGAAGTCCAGGTTGTCCCTGTCCAACAGAAAGACGTGCCGATTTACGGGGAATGGGTCGCAACTCTGGACGGTTACGTCAATGCCGACATACGTCCTCAGGTGACCGGGTACCTGATGAAGCAGAATTATCGCGAGGGCATGCTGGTCCGGAAGGGCGACGTATTGTTTGAAATCGATCCCCGTCCATTTCAGGCTGCATTGGAACAAGCGAAGGGACAGCAGGCACAAGCAGAGGCGCAGCGCGGTAAAACCGAACTTGATGTGCAACGCGACACGCCGCTGGCAAAACAGAGCGCCATACCCCAGGCGCAACTCGATAATGACATTCAGGCAAATGCGGCTGCCGCTGCGGTCGTTAGCGGGAGCAAAGCACAAGTTGAACAAGCCAGACTTAACGTCGAGTTTACGAAAGTGCGGTCACTTGTAGATGGAATTGCCGGCCTGGCAAAAGGACAAATTGGCGACCTGGTTGGTCCTACCGCTGTGCTCACAACCGTATCACAGGTCCAGCCCATTAAGGCCTACTTCTCCGTCAGCGAGCAGGAATACCTTCACGCTGCAGCCAAAATTAGCGAAATTGTCACTGGCAAACGTGCCCTCGGCACAAAGAAAGACCTGGAATTGATTCTGGCCGATGGAAGCGTGTATCCGCACAAAGGCTCGATTCTGGTAGCAGACCGCCAGGTAGATGCTAAAACGGGAACTATCCGCTTTGCTGCCGCATTCGAAAATCCTTCTGGAGTGCTTCGACCGGGACAGTTCGCCCGGGTACGATTGCCAACGTCCGTTGCAAAAGGCGCACTGCTGGTGCCGCAGCGGTCTGTAATCGAGACACAGGGTTCCTATCAGGTGGCAGTGGTAACGCCCGATAACAAGGCGAGCCTCCGTCCGGTGAAAGTCGGAGAGCGTGTCGGCGACATGTGGATCATCCAAAGTGGAGTACAGCCGGAAGAACGGGTAATTGTCGAAGGGTTTCAGAAAGTAAAAGAAGGCGCACCGGTCGCTCCTAAACCTTTTCAACCTTCCGGTGGGCAGGTTCAACCATCCGGACAGGACAAATAATGGCCAATTTTTTCATTCGCCGTCCTATTGTAGCCATGGTCATCTCCGTTCTTATGGTGATACTTGGAGTTATCTCCATGCTGCGCCTGCCTACCGCACAGTTCCCTAATATCGCGCCTCCTGAAATTCAGGTGAAGGCCACTTATCCGGGAGCAGACGCAGAGACCATTGAACAATCGGTGGCAACTCCAATCGAACAGCAAATGAGCGGCGTGGACAACATGAACTACATGTATTCCACCAACGCCAATAACGGCGCAATGACCTTGACGGTGAATTTCGATATCAAGACCGATCCCAGTACAGATCAGATCCTCGCGCAGATGAGGACAAACCAAGCGAACTCCCAGTTGCCGACCGACGTGATTAATGCCGGTGTGACCGTGCAGAAGTCTACAGCAGCGCCGTTGATGTTGGTAAACCTGTTTTCGCCCAAGGGAACTTACGACAACATATTTCTTGCCAACTATGCCTATATCAATCTCAATGATCAGTTGACGCGAGTTCCTGGTATAGCCAGCGTGACGGTATTCGGGGCCGGACAATACGCAATGCGCTGCTGGGTAAAGCCCGATCGCCTGGCAAAACTGGGAGTCACCGTTCCCGAGATCATTAAAGCCATCCAATCACAAAACAATGTGAATCCTGCCGGCCAGATTGGCGGCGAACCTGTGCCCAAGGGACAAGACTTCACCTATGCCGTACGGGCCCAGGGACGGCTGCCGTCTCCTGAGGAGTTCGGGAGCATCGTGATACGGGCCAACCCTGATGGTTCTTTACTTTATATGAAGGATGTGGCCCGCATCGAACTGGGCGCCCAGACATACAACATCATCGGGCGCTACAACGGAAAGCCTGCTGCGGTGTTGGCAATTTATCAGTTGCCCGGAACGAATGCCGTGAAAGCTGCTGCCGGCGTACGCAAATTAATGGCGGAGCAAAAGAACCGCTTTCCCCAGGATCTTGAATATGCCGTTGCGTTGGATACCACGCTCGCTGTTACGGAAGGCCTGCACGAAATCCAAAAAACCCTGCTTGAAGCAATCATCCTTGTCATTCTTGTGGTTTACATTTTCCTCCAGGGATGGCGGGCAACGCTGATTCCTCTGCTTGCGGTGCCTGTCTCCCTGGTGGGAACGTTTGTGGTCTTTCCGGCCCTCGGTTTCTCCATCAATACGTTGTCATTGTTTGGGCTGGTGCTGGCCATTGGACTGGTCGTGGATGATGCCATCGTAGTGGTGGAGGCCGTGGAACATCACATTGAACACGGGCTTTCTCCCAGGGACGCTTCTGTCAAAGCCATGGAAGAAGTTTCCGGGCCAGTGATTGCGATAGCTTTGATCCTTGCCGCTGTGTTCGTGCCCACGGCCTTCATCCCCGGGATTACGGGCCGGTTATATCAGCAGTTCGCCATCACGATTGCTATTTCGGTATTGTTCTCTGCCTTCAATGCGCTGTCATTGAGTCCGGCGCTCTCGGCTCTCTTGTTGCGTCCCAAGAAAGAAAGCCGCGGTCCGTTGGGCAAATTTTTCCGCTGGTTCAATCGCGTGTTTGGACGGGCGACGGACGGATACGTGAGCGTCTGCGGGTTGTTGATTCGCAAAGTCGGGTTAAGCATGCTTTCTCTTGTCGTCCTTACCGCGCTGGCCATGTGGTTTGGCTCCCGCCTGCCAAAAAGTTTTCTGCCCGATGAGGACCAGGGATATATTTATGCGGGCTTGCAACTGCCCAACGCTGCCTCACTCCAACGCAATGACGAGGTTTCGAGCAAAATCGAGGACATTGTGAAGAAGACGCCGGGTGTCGAAGGTGTAACCTCGGTGATCGGGTACAGCATGCTCAGCGGTGTGCAGGCTACCTACAGCTCTTTTTTCTTCATCACGCTGAAGGAATGGGCAGAGCGCAAAGCGCCGGAGGAACAATATGAGGCTATTAAGGCACATCTGGGGCCGGCGCTCGGCAAAGTAGCGGAAGGTATTGCTTTCTCTTTTCCGCCTCCTGCCATTCCTGGCGTCGGCGCCTCAGGAGGTTTCAGCTTTCTGTTGGAAGATCGCTCCGGGAAGGACCCGGAATTCCTGAACAAGAACCTCGCCCAATTCCTGGCAGCCGCGCGAAAGCGCCCAGAACTGGCTGGCGTTACCACCACGGCCCTCACGACCATACCGCAAGTCTATGTTGACGTGGACCGGCCCAGGGTGATTGCGCAGGCAGTGCCGCTCTCTGACGTTTACAAAACAATGCAGGCGTTCATGGGCGGCGTGCTCGTGAACTATTTCAACCGCTTTGGCCGGCAATGGCAGGTATATGTCCAGGCGGAGGGAGAGTACCGAACTCGCGCTGAG
>DASXIL010000634.1:0-3175 GCA_036497985.1 Candidatus Angelobacter sp.
GCTTTTCCAGATGATCGCGCACCTGGGGCGAATTCATGCGGTCCAGGCACTCATTGGCGAAGGCCAGCAACAACACATGGCGCGCTGCTGCTTCCGCCAGACCGCGAGAGCGCAGATAGAAAAGAGCGTTCTCATCCACCTGGCCGATCGTAGCCCCGTGCGTGCACTTCACGTCGTCGGCGTAAATCTCAAGCTGCGGTTTGGTGTCGATCTGCGCATCGTCAGAAAGCAACAGGTTGCGATTGGTCTGCTTGGCGTCAGTCTTCTGCGCGTCTTTATGGACGATAATGCGCCCATGAAACACGCCGTGAGATTGGCCGTTCAAAATGCCGTTGTAAAACTGCCGGCTATCGCAATGCGGGCTGGCATGCTCCACCAGCATGTAGTTGTCCATGTGCTGGTGGCCGTTGGCCATGAACAGGCCATTGATCAGGCATTGGCTTCCCTCACCCGCCAGGACTGGATGTACATTATTGCGAACCAGCGCTCCGCTCAGCAACAGCGAGTGCGTAGCGACATTAGCGCTGCGGCCTTGCTGGATGCGCAGAGTGGAGAAGTTATACGCCTGTACGCCTTCGCGCACGATCATGTAGTGCGAGACGTTGGCGTTGTCTCCGGCGACAAGCTCGGTAGCGGTGTTGGAGAAGGTAATGCCCTCACCCAATGAAACATAGTCTTCGATTACTGTGATCTGGCTGTTCTCTTCCGTCACAATCAGGTTGCGTGGATGGTTCATCGTCGGCGTAACACACGGAACGGTAACGTAGAGCACATAGATCGGGATTTCGACCACAACACCGCGTGGAACGTGTACATAAATGCCGTCTTCAATAAATGAAGTGTTGAGCGCGGCAAAGGCATCACGCTGAGTGTTGAGATGCCGCCCAAGATGTGCCTCGACCTCTGCCGGATCGCTCTTTAACTGGGCCGCCAGGCTGCCGACCGTCACGCCTTTAGGCATCGAAGCAAGGGTTGAAAGCTCCTGCGAAAACAGTCCGTTGACAAACACCAGATGCGTAGCAAACTGCAACACGCCGAAGGGCTCCAGTTGCTCCTTGGTCACCGTGTCGGAGCCAGCCAGTTCGAAGGGCGTGCTCGCCACCGGCGAGACGTTCGTGAAGCGCCAGTCTTCGTCATGCGTGGTGGGAAATCCTGTTTCAGCGAAACGCGCGAAGGCATCCTGTCGCAGTGATTGCAGCCAGCGCGGCTGGCTGTCGAGTCGACCTTTTAGCTGATCAAATTCCTCCAGATATTTTTCCGGAGCCTGGGTTGCTGTAATCACTTGTCGTTAATCCTTCTTGATTTCGATAATTAGCGTTTCGCGCCAGCCAATTCGCCTTCCGTCCAGCTATAGCCTTTCTCTTCCAGTTCCAGCGCTAGTTCCGGCCCGCCGGATTTCACAATGCGTCCATTTACCAGCACATGGACAAAGTCAGGCACAATGTAGTCGAGCAGCCGCTGGTAATGCGTTACCAGGACCATGGCGCGCTTCGGGTTGCGCATGGCGTTCACGCCCTTGGCTACGATCTTCAGCGCGTCAATATCGAGACCGGAATCGGTTTCGTCCAGCACGGCCAGCTTGGGCTCCAATACCGCCATCTGTACGATCTCATTGCGCTTCTTTTCGCCGCCGGAAAAGCCTTCATTCACAGGACGGTTCAGAAAACGCTCATCCATTTCCAGCAGGCGCATTTTTTCTTTAAGCAGAGGTAGAAAATCGATGGCATCCATTTCATCCTGGCCGCGATACTTGAGAATCGCGTTCAAAGCAGCGCGCAAAAAGTACGCATTGCTGATGCCGGGAATTTCCACCGGATACTGAAAAGCCATGAACAGGCCTTCACATGCGGCGTCTTCGGGCTTCATCTCCAAGAGGTCTTTGCCGTCAAAGGTGATGGAGCCGGCAGTGACTTCATAGCTCTCGCGGCGGGCCAGCACCTGCGCCAGCGTGCTCTTGCCGGAGCCGTTTGGCCCCATGATGGAATGCACCTCGCCCGGATTTACCGTGAGGTCAATTCCCTTCAGGATCTCGTTGCCATTCACGCTTGCGTGAAGATTTTTGATTTCGAGCAGACTCATCGTTTATCCAACACTCCCCTCAAGACTGATGCTGAGCAGTTTCTGCGCTTCCACGGCAAACTCCATCGGCAGCTCCTTGAACACTGCCTTGCAAAATCCGTTGATGATCATGCTGACGGCCTCTTCCTTGGAGATTCCGCGCTGCTGCAGATAAAAAATCTGGTCTTCGCCGATCTTCGAAGTTGAAGCCTCATGCTCCATGCGTGCGCTGGCGTTCTTTACCTCGATATACGGGAAAGTATGAGCGCCGCATTTATCGCCGATCAGCAGCGAATCGCACTGCGTGTAATTGCGCGCGCCGGTTGCGCCTTTCAGGATCTTCACCATGCCGCGGTAAGTATTTTGCCCATGGCCGGCGGAAATGCCCTTGGACACCACAGTACTCTTGGTGTTCTTGCCGATATGAATCATCTTCGTTCCCGTATCGGCCTGCTGATAATTATTGGTCAGCGCCACGGAATAGAACTCGCCAATGGAGTTATCGCCCTGCAGGATGCAGCTCGGATATTTCCACGTAATGGCGGAGCCGGTCTCAACCTGCGTCCATGAGATCTTGGAATTCTTGCCCAGCGCCTTACCACGCTTGGTCACAAAGTTGTAAATCCCGCCTTTGCCTTCCTTATCGCCCGGATACCAGTTCTGTACGGTCGAGTACTTGATCGTCGCATTGTCATGCGCGATCAACTCGACCACGGCAGCGTGGAGCTGGTTCTCATCGCGGATCGGCGCGGTGCAGCCCTCAAGGTAACTGACGGAAGCGCCTTCATCGGCGATGATCAGCGTGCGCTCAAACTGTCCGGTATTCTGCGCGTTAATGCGGAAATAGGTGGAAAGCTCCATGGGACAACGGACGCCCTTGGGCACGTAGACGAACGAGCCATCGCTGAAAACGGCCGAATTCAACGTCGCAAAGAAGTTATCGGAGTATGGGACAACGGACCCCAGATACTTCTTTACCAGTTCAGGATGGTTCTTCACCGCTTCAGAGAACGAGCAGAAGATCACGCCCGCCTCGGCCAGCTTGGCTTTGAACGTTGTGGCCACGGAAACGCTGTCAAACACTGCGTCGACGGCCACTCCGGCAAGCAGCTTCTGC
>DASXIL010000635.1:0-2685 GCA_036497985.1 Candidatus Angelobacter sp.
CGCAACCGAGTATGCCATGACGCCGAAAATGCCAACTGCCGCAAGCACCAGCGCGATGCCCGCAAAGACTGATAACAGAACAGTGCGAAATTTTGGCGCGGAGACGGACTGCGCTACATTCTCCTCCATGCTACGGATTGCAGTAACCGGCTGATTAGGATCGATATTATGCACTACCGAGCGTAGGGAGTTTGTTTGCGCCAAAGTGTCCCCGGCGGTGCGCACAACCAAAGACATCGTCAAGACTGGAAGCACCTGGTCCGCCTGGCGAAAAGGGACATACATCTCTGAAGACGATTCACTTGCCAGAGATTGCTTCACATCGACCACGACTCCGACAATCTCCATCCAGGGAACCCTGGGATCAGGATTAGGCATGGCGCCAACCTGTATATGCTGTCCAATCGGCGACTGGTTGGAAAAATATGTGCGCGCGAAGCTGGAATTGACTACCACTACTGCGGGAGCTCCTTCGCGGTCGCGATCTTCGATCCATCGGCCGGTGATCAGCGGTATTTCGAGCGTTTTCAGGTAGCCTGCGCTGACCGCACGATAGCTGGCAATGGTGTATTCCTGGGGAGAGTGGGGAGGGCGTCCCTGAATGTTGAAGTGGAGAGCCGGCCCGGCGCCGGTTACCGGCAGAAAAGATACTGCCCCAACCGAACGCACACCGGGCAGGGCTGAAACTTGTTCGAACAGGCGGTCAAAGAAGCCTAAACGCACGTTCCGATCGGTATACGCGGTGGGCGAACGGACTATGTTCGCAACTAAGATGTGATCGGTAGAGAAACCCGGGGAAATCCGGGACAGCCGCTCAAAGCTTTTGAACAGAAGACCGGCCCCAACCAGCAGCAACATGGCTAAGGCGATCTCAGAGACAACCAGTGCCGCGCGTGTACGCAAAACGGCGCGCACAGCTCCGCCCCGGTTGGTCTCATTCAGAGTTTCACGCAAGTCAATGCTCCATGTATGACGTGCGGGGGCCAGGCCGAATAGAATACCGGCAACGAATGCAATCAGGGCAGTGAAGCCCAGAACACCCAGATCAATAGAAACGCTATTACTGCGGGGAAGGCTGCTTCCCGCCAGCCGCACTAAAAGAGGCACCGCAGCCCAAGCCAGCGCGAGCCCCAAAGCGCCGCCGGCAACGGCCACCAAGATGCTTTCCGCCAATAGCTGCCGAATAATGTCGAAGCGCCGGGCTCCCAGAGCGATACAGACAGCCATCTCGCGTCGCCTGCCGGTAGCGCGGACAAGAAGAAGATTGGCGACATTGGCACAGGCAATAAGGAGCACAACTCCCACTGCGCCGATCAAAACCCAAAGCGCTGTGTGAACGTTCTGCACAATCTGCTCCAGCATGGGATCGACCAGCGATGAGACATTGGTGTTGGTTTCCGGATATTGCTCCTCCAGCCGTTTGGCAATCACGGTTATCTCCGAGCGGGCCTGCTCGAGTGAAACACCAGGCTTCAGTCGGGCTATGGGCAGAATTCCGGGATGCCAACTGCGATCATCCGGGAGTGTTCTGGCCCAAGGCTCGAACGGCAGGATGACATCTGCCGCCTGCTGAAGGACCTCAAACCGCGGCGGCATCACGCCGATAATCGAATAATTCTCATTGTCCAGGGTGATGGTCTGGCCCAGCACACCGGGAGAAGATGAAAACTGCCGTTCCCAGAGACTATGGCTGATGAGCGCCACAGGGGGCGCCCCCGGCTTGTCTTCCGCGTCAGAGAAGGCGCGACCCAATTCCGGTTTGACCCCTAATAGGTCAAAAAGATTGGCGGTAACGTCTTGCGAGGGCAGCCGTTCGGCTTCGGCGACCCGCGTCATGGTCATGACGTTGTTCCGTACGGCTCCCACTGCTTCAAATGAGTGGCTCTGGTCGCGCCAGTCCTTGTAATTGAGATAGGACAAAGATAACCTGGGAAACTGCGGCCAATGCTCAGCAAGCAACATGAGTCTTTGTGGATCACGATATGGAAGAGGACGAAGCAGCACGGCGTTCACGATGCTGAACATCGCGCTGTTCGCCCCGATTCCCAAAGCCAGCGTCAGCACAGCTACGGAGGTAAATCCGGGATTATTTTTTAATCTGCGGAGCGCAAATCGGAAATTCTGTGCAAGAGTAAACATCACTGGCCTCCGGATCTTGGATCGCGCGAATTCAACAACAATTTCAAAATCAAATCAAGCAGTACAGCGAACTTGTAGGCCGGGTTTCGCCTGGTGATGGCAGTTCCCGGCACAGCGGCCGGTTCAATGCACGGCAAGAGCGGCTTTGAGTTCTTCAGGACTCATCCTGTGCACTCTAAGCCAAATCATTGCTATTTTTTCCAATTCTTCCACCGAACGTCCGGAAACGGAACGTAGCTTCTGGGCAAAGTCCATCAGCACCGAATGTTCGAGAAGAGTCGACACAGAAAGTTCCGTCTGGAAGTAATCATTCACGCGGAACAGTACGCGAAGCGCGAGCAATGATTGTCCGCCCAACGCGAAAAAGTCATCGTGACGGCCTACCTGCTCCAGTTTGAGCTTTTCCGCCCAGATGGCCGCCAGCGCAGTCTCAAGATTTCCCTGCGGCGGTACATACCTGCGCACCGCGTACACATCCCCCTGGGGCGCCGGCAAAGCTTTACGATCCAGCTTGCCGTTTGGCGTCAAGGGCAAAGACTCCAACCG
>DASXIL010000636.1:0-3841 GCA_036497985.1 Candidatus Angelobacter sp.
GTCGCGGAGTTGATCCCAGCGATTGAGGAATATTTGCAAGAAACCAATCGCCAACCCCGATCTTTCATCTGGACTGCCACCGTCCAGAAGATTCTTGAAAAAATAAATCGTTGTAAAGCTATTTCAGAGACACCACACTAGTTGCTTCATTCCGCCTGCGCCGTATTTTGCTTGGCCAGCCATTGCAGGAACATTTGTTCAATCGGCTTGTCTTTAGAGCGGATCAGGTGACGAATGGTGTGTCCCGTTGCCAGGTGGCAGAGTTCCTCGGCCATGTTCTTGATGTGGTCGCCGGCGCGCTCCAGCGAATTGGCCATGGCCAGCACGTGCAGGCTCTCAGGCCCCCTGAGTCCTTCCGCATTTTCCGTGTGGCGCACCACAATCAGGTTGCGCAAACGGTCGATCTCAGAGTCGGTGCGGAGCACATGAAGGGCCTGTTCGATATTGCGGCTGGCAAAGGCCTTAACCATGGTGCTGAGCATGTTTTCCAGCAGGCAGCCCATCCTGGTCAGCTGCTCAATATCGTCCATGTCAATCCGGTTGCGCACGATGGCTGAGCGTTCACTGAAACTGGCAACCAGATCTCCTACGCGCTCAAGATCGAGCATTAGCTTCATACACGCCAGCAGTTCACGCGCCTGGGGCGGCGTGACCTGGGTGATCACCGTGGCCAGTTCCTCATCCATTTCGCGGTCCATGCTGTCCAGCCGCTCTTCGCATTTGCGGACGGCCATCAGCGCCAGTTGCGAGCCGTTGATCAATCCGTCAATGGCATGCGTAACCTCGTCTTTGGCCACGGAACAGGCGCTCAACGTGAGGTCAACCAGATGGGATTGCACGGTAGATTCCTGCGGAGGGAGAGTTGCTGGGGTGCTCATTACTGCACGTACCTTGTCTGCCACTCTTTGGCCTGGGCGATCATTCACTCAGGACGATGTTACCCCAGGCCAGAAGCAGCTCGATTCGACATTTGTCCGTCTACCCCAAGTTATAAAGAGAAATTGTGAATGCAGGGTTAAAACGCCATGAATCCTGTGCAAATTCCCGATTCATTCAGACGCTGCTCAGGAAGCCAGGCTCTGGCGGTTGTCCGGTTCATAATAGCCGTCCAGAAAACCAACCAGAGTCTCCGCCAGGTGGGTTGCATTATCGGCTATTTGTTCCAGACAGCGCGAAGCAAAGACCAGGTGGAGAGCCTGCTCGTCTGTTGCGTGCGATTGGTGGTAGCTCCGGCCACGCACTACATAATCACGATAGGCATCCACAGAAGCTCCGCTTGCAGCAGCGTTGCGGGCCAGCACTGGATCAAGACGCGCCAGCGAGCGCAGGGTCTGGCGGCAGAGATGAGAGACCGCAATAGCCAGCGGCTGAAGGCGGGAGAAGTCTTCATGGTCATTGTGCTTGCCCACATCTGTGACCTTTTGTCCCAAATTGGCAGCCAGTTTGCCCAGGCGTGAGAGGTCTTTGCTGATATTGGCTGCCGATGTGAGCCGCTTGATTTCAGAAGCTCCCAGCCCACCGCTTTCCAGCGTCGAAAAGACAGCCTGGTGCAGCGTGAGTTCCAGTTCCTGAATTGCCACTGAAGTTTCCAGCACACCCGCACCCACGTGTGAGCCCGTGTGGAGAAGCGCTGCAATCGCGCGTCCGACGGCTTCATCCGCCTTTACGCCCATGGTTGCAAGCAAATTGCTGATATTATTTTCCGCTGTTTGCGCCCTTACTGCTTGGATCGCCATTACAACACCCTTTTTTGTAGCGTTATTTATTAGACTAGCCTACCGCTGGCTGGTTAACGAGGAATGAAAACTAAAACATTTTTCATTAACGTCATAAAAGCACTTATTTCATACGTAGATGAGATGAGGAGGGATTCAGCAGGATTCACTTTTTTGGTGATTCGAAAACGGTATCCCGCGCCGCGCTGCCGCGATGTTCGGTTTCACCACGATGGGGAAGCGCAGACCGTCCGATGCCGCGGACGAAGGAACCCGTCGGTTTTTTTCTTGAAGAATTACGACAGTAGGCGGCGCGGAGATTAGTTGTTCAGGTTAATCCGTGCAAGCAATCCCTGGAACCGTTGGTCTTTGCGAAGATTGTCGTACCTGGGATCTACTTTGATGTTCGTGAGCGCCGGTGAGTGCTCCTTATAAGCCTGCTCCAGAAGCGACATGATTTTTTCGTGCTGGGTTGATCCGTTGTAGGCGATCAGACTGGCAGAGTGAGCTTGGGTGATGATTCACAAATGGTTAAAGGATGAACCCCGAACCATTGACATGCCGGCCCGGTCCGCGACGCCCAGCTTGCTTTAGCCCAGCTTGAACGACAACAGCAGGCTTTACGCCCTTCTGCTCGTGGCCGCCATGCCAGGGGCAGCACCACCGCGGTCCTTTCGGGCTTCGAAATGACACTTTTCGGATGAAACGGTTTGCGCACATTTTCACTATGGTAATAAGACTAAGGAGATGGTATGAGGCAGCTTTACAGAAAGGCGATACAGAGAATGATAAGCCCACGGCACAGAGCCATGGTTGCCGCAATACTGGGCGCAGCATTTGTTACGACGCTGGTTTCAGCCGATAGTCACCTGAACAATCTCAGGCCATTCGACGACCCCACAGGCCGGGTGCGCACCTTCAGCACGAGTGGCGAAGCTCAAGTTCACAATGCTTTCTTTCAGAGCTTGGGCGCCAACGGCCGTAGCTGTGCAAGTTGCCATCAGGCGAGCGATGCATGGACGGTTACGCCTGAGCACATTCGCGCACGGTTCGATGCCTCCAACGGATTGGACCCAATTTTCCGGACCAACGACGGAGCCAACTGTCCCAGTGCCGACGTGAGTACGCTGAGCGCTCGACGTAAGTCCTATAGCATGCTGCTGACCAAGGGCCTGATACGTGTTTCAATCGGCGTCCCCGCAGGCGCAGAATTCTCTGTGACAGGCATCGACGATCCAAACAACTGTGCCGAGACAACACCGGCGGGGCTCGCCCTATTCCGACGCCCTCTTCCGTCTACCAATCTGCCCTTCCTCACCACAGTCATGTGGGACGGACGTGAATCCTTCAAAGGGCAGACGCTTAACTTCAACCTGTCGGACCAGGTGGTCCAGGCGACACTCGGCCATGCGCAGGCCAGCCAGGCTCCAACCAGCCAACAGGTTGCCGAGATCGTGAGTTTTGAACTATCGAACTTTACTGCCCAGATTGATGACGATAGGGTGGGCAACCTGAATGCCGACGGGGCGCAAGGCGGACCGAATGCCTTGGCTGTCCAGCCTTTCTCGGTTGGAATCAACGATCCGCTCGGCGGAACACCTCCTGGCGTCAATTTCAACCCGGTGGCCATGACTTTGTTCTCAAAGTGGGGAAGCCTGAAAGGTGAAGATTCCGATGAAGGCCGAAATGCGGAGCGCGCAGCCGTGGCTCGCGGAGAGGCGCTGTTCAACACATTCCCAATCCCGATCTCAGGCGTGAGCGGGCTGAATGATCTGTCCGGAGTACCTGCTTCATTTGTTGGAAGTTGCACAACGTGCCATAACACACCGAACGTTGGCAATCATTCCGTTCCGCTGGCCATTAACATTGGCGTAACGGAATATCCGCCGGTTCCTGCGCTCAATATCGCCGGTCTGCCGGTTTACACCATTCATTGCGGCGCAGGCGCGCAGACGCCGATTAACCACGGTTCGACGATCCAGACAACAGATCCGGCCCGGGCGCTGATCACCGGGAAATGCACCGACATAGGCAAAACCAAGGGGCCAATTCTGCGCGGACTGGCGGCACGAGCACCGTATTTTCACAACGGCTCGGCGGTCACCCTGAGAGACGTCATCAGTTTT
>DASXIL010000637.1:0-5269 GCA_036497985.1 Candidatus Angelobacter sp.
CTTTTTGCTTAATGCGTAAAACCAGTCTTGATCACCTTTGGTAAGCGGATAGCGGGTCCACAGAACCCAGTCAGTAAGGTTCGGCAAGGTTTGTTTAGTTTTTTCTAGTGCGGCTTCGATCTTTGCCCGCCGTGCGCTTCCAAGGGCGTGGCTACTCGGTAAACCATACCAGCGGCATTGCCAGCCATACCAACGTCCACGTTCACCTAAAGCGCAAGGCGACCGCAATTTCAGATGAAATTCAACCCCCGGCTGATTAGCCAAAGCGACCAAGTCACCGCAGCGGGCATAATGGCGACTAATAAGGTTCCGACACAAATTCTCAAAATTAGCATCCGTGGCACCCGGCAATTCTGCGAACACTTCCCAGTTTAGTGGTGGCATTTCCGCGCCTTCCTCGTGTCTTCACTTCCCACGCCCGTATCCCGTGTTTGGATAATCATGTGCCGAAAAGATTTCTACCTTGGCACCGCGGGAAATGAATAACTTAAAAAGCGCCGACACATCGGCTTCCTCGGTTGTGATTACTATTTTATCTTCCTCGATTTTGACGCTAAAGTCGTATCCAAATTGTTCCACTTCTCCTGGTCCAATAGTTGGAAAATTCGCAGCGCTCAGAACATTCATCATTCCATCTGTGTATCTCTGCGTGTGATGCCCCAATTCGATCAAGCCCTCTTTCTCGTCAGACAGCACTTGCTCCGTGAGCTGTTCAATCACCGCCTTCGTTTTCGCAGCATCAACAGCATCTTTGAAGTACCCAATCATCACAAGATTCATCGAATGTTCGGAACCGTAGCCAGTCCAAATTTTCATTCACCTACTCCTGATGTTGGCTTCGTAACAGGCCCAATGCTTTCATAACTCCCCCTTGCCCGACCAAAACTCCGCCGTGTGCGTAAGACGATGCCTTTAGTAATCCAGTTGCATCGATATGCGCATATGCCTGCAATCCGGTTTCGCTGGGTATCGGGCTACACGCAGGCATTCCATCTGACGAGGCTTCGCTGATTGTTAGTGGAATTGGGCCCCTGTATTGCCAAACCCAGTCCAGCAGTGCTTGAGCCGTCTCAGGGTCTATTCCGTTTCCACCGCCGGCCCGCTGTTCCGGTAAGAGCAGAAACTCTCGTGCACCCATTTGAGCACTCAGTTCTACAGCAGTATCCAGGTCGGGCAATGTGCGCGCATTTACAACATAATTGATACCGAACGGCGCCAGAGCCCGAATAGTTTCCATGCGAGATTTTAGAGCAGCGAACGGACGCCCGCGGATTGCTTCGTAGGTTTGCCCTACGCCGTCCATGCTAATCCTGATGAAATGGACGTTTCCCTGCAACTTAGCCGCCAACTCGTCATCGATCCGGTGTGCGTGCGTGGTAAAGGTCACCGCAAGCTTTGTGCTCTTGGAAGCATACCTGCATAATAAGTGAAAATCGCGATAAAGGGTTGGCTCACCACCACCAAAGCCGATACTAAAGCAGCCATTCGCACCCAGTTCCCACAACCAATCGATCACCGTTGAGGAATTTAATGATGCGCGGCTCTTTGGTGCGTAACAAAAAGCACAGCTTAGATCACAGCTATTCGTTAGGGCAATGGAAATTTGCCGAGGAGCGGTGGCCCAAAAATCTTCTGAAACCCGGGCTTCATCGATCAGAATGTTCAATCCATTTTTGCGGTTGAACAAATGGACACCGTAACAGCCTGCGCGTATGTTTTCGTCGGGTCCAACACGGATAGGCAATCGTCTCATTTTAGGCCATTTTGCTTATCTATCTTAATCGCTCTGCTGCGCTGCACGCGAGCCTCAGGCGCGTGGAAGGCCGTCCCATCTCCCCCACCTACACTTCTGGCGCGCGCCACTTTTCCTCTACGCGCTTCGTCCTAAATCCTTTCTTTACACCAGCCGCTTAATGATGCTGCTCAGCTCAATCACCTCTATATGTGCCGGACAATCCGCCCAGTTATGTTTCCAGCACACAATCACGTCGCACTTGTTCGGATCGTGGCCGTGCGCCAGGAACCGGGCGCTTTCAAATTCCAGTTCAATGAGCAGCCGCTGCCACCGTCCCGGCTCAATTTCGCGCAAAGCCTCGCAGTCGGGAAATTCTGACTGCACCCGCGTCACCACAAACCCCAGCTTGTACGCCACCATGCCAAACAGGTAAAGCACCCCGGCCTCGTTCACCGGCTCGTGTGCCAGCCCCGGCGGGGTCATCGGCGGCCCATAGATCGGGCGGTCCAGCCGCAGCTTCGGCTTCGGCGTCAGCGGCACTCCCTCCGCATCGCGTTGCACCAGCGTGCGCGCCGGCGGTCTGCGCGGCTTCCACGCTGCAATCATCGCCATCAAATCAGGATGTAGCTTGTGCAGCCCTTCGCGCTCTGCAAATTCGCGCAACCCTTCCGCCACCCGTGTCCACACGCCAAACCGCGTTAGCAACGGGCGCGGGCTGTATTTGCCGTGCATGTGATAGTCGTTGACCGTGGGAACGCGCTTCACCGCGCGCGCCACTCCCGCCCAGTCGTTGAACAGGTCTTTCATGCTGCTGGTCACTCCTGCATGGCCCACTTGCAGCTCTGCCGTTCGCAGGGCCAGGCTGAGCGTGCCAAAATGCTTGCGAATACCGTTGACTGTTACCCTGCTCATCTTGCGGAGTTCGGGATAAGTAGGCACCCGCCCCAGTTTCTTGGCGCATTGTTTTATTTCGGCGATAACTTCTTCTTTTGTGAGCGATTTCTTCTGCTGCGTTGGTTTGGTCATGTTCTCCTCAAATAAAAAAGCCACCCCTTGGGGTGCGACCCCAGGCGTGGCTCTGTGTTGGTTTTTGAAAAACTGTTCTCGTGAAGTTGTTTGGTCGAACTGTTTTGCTTGAAAAGGGAAAGGGTTACTTATTCAAAACTGTCCAGCCGATTTCTTAAATCATTGTCTTAATTGGGCTGGATGGCTTCTTGAAGGGTGAAGAGTCCCTGGCGAGGGCCTGCCCGCGGAAATACTCTTTCTACTTACTAGTATGTTTTTTTACGTGTTCCGGGACACTTTTTTGGAAATTTATTTTTCGGGTCTGATAAAGCTGCGTTTTTGTCTCGCAGGGCGTAATTATGGGGGTGCGCCACTTCAAACCACAGGCTTTTCTTCTTTATCGATCTCGCCGATCATTTGTGACTCTGGCACGGGCTGACTAAATCCCTGGGAATAAAAACCTCTTCCGCTGGTTCTTCCAGTACATCTTCTCAACTCTCAACATGGGGCCGCACCTCTCATGCGGCCCTTTTTCTTGCTCATGCCCAATGCAGATCAGTGTTATCAGTGTTGATCAGTGGTTGGTTCCGCAGCCGGGCGGCGATGCGAGCGCATGGACTTGGCGATGAGTCCCAGTCCGCCGACCAGCAGAACCAGCATGACCAATGTATGGAACAGCGTCGCGGGCTGGAAGTAGATATGCATGTTGGCGATTACGCCGGCCAGGATAAACAGCGCGCCGGCGGCGGTGAGCAGCCATCCAATTGTGCTGCGGCCGTTGAAGAACAGGATGGCAATGCCGAACAGCAGCGGGATCAGCGTGACGCCAAAGCTATTGGCGCCCCAGAAACTCCAGTAAGAGCCCATGACGGTGACCTGGTTGGAGATGAGATAGCCACCGACGCAGGTCATAATAAAGCCGAGCGCAAATTCGCCCAGGCCTCCGGGCGTGCCGCCAACATCGCTCATTGAACGGTTGTCCATGCGGGGAAGGATAGCAGAGAAGCAGGCGCTGTACACAGAGAGAAATTTGCAGCGGTCGCTCAATGACACGCTACGTAATTTGTGGAATGTTAAGCCAGGCAGCTTGCCGGTCACGATAGAATGATGGCGCTCGCTGCATCCACGCCACTAACAGAACCGGGAAGGAATGAATGGCTGAGGAAACCGCTCCAAAATCACAGTTGCGCCGCGCCATGGGTTTCTGGGACGTGCTGCTGTTCAACATTGCCGCCGTTCTGGGCCCGCGCTGGATTGCCGCTGCCGCGCACAACGGCACGTCTTCCATCAGCTTGTGGGTGCTGGCCGCCGTGTTCTTCTTTCTGCCCACGGCGCTCATCATTATTGAGCTTTCCACGCGTTATCCGGCGGAAGGCGGGCTGTATGTGTGGAGTAAAGAGGCGTTTGGCGACTTCCACGGCTTTGTGGCCGGTTGGGCGTACTGGATCTATACGTTCTTTTATTTTCCCGGATTGCTTACTGCAAGCGTGGCCATGTCTGTTTATATTGGCGGACCAAAGTATGCATGGCTGGCGGGCAGTCCACGGTATTTGCTCTGGGCATCACTTGGCTTGCTGGCAATAGCGGTGCTCTTTAACATCATCGGGCTCGACATCGGCAAGTGGCTGCAAAACGCCGGAGGCGTCTCCACTTACGTTCCGCTGGTGATGCTGGTGGGCATTGGTACCTATCTGGCGATGCACCGGGGCAGCGCCACGCATTTTTCCTGGCCACGGCTCTGGCCGGAGTGGCCGCCCGATATCGACAAGCTGAATTTCTGGTCGAGCATTGCGTTTGCCTTCACCGGCATGGAACTGGTGTGCGCCATGAGCGAAGAAATCCGCGATCCGCGCAAAACTTTCCCGCGCGCCATCTATGCTTCCACCGGCCTGATCGCCGTGATTTACGTTCTGGGCACTATGGCGCTCTTGTGGCTTCTGCCCGCGGAGCAGGTTGATCCGCGCAACGGCGTATTCGGCGGCATCAGCTTTGGATCCGCCGCGCTGGGAATCGCGTGGTTCGGCATGCTGGCGGCTCTGCTGGTCACGGTGGGAAACGCCGGAGGCGTGGGCGCAACCGTGGCCGGAGTAGCGCGTATACCGTTTGTCGCCGGGATCGACCATTACCTGCCGGCGTACTTCGGCAAGATTCACCCAAAGTGGAAGACGCCTTATATCTCTATCCTGATTCAGGCCGTAATTTCGGCGCTGATCCTGGTGCTTTCGCAGATCAACGCCTCGGTGATTGGAGCCTATCAGTTTTTAGTTTCGATGTCGGTGATTCTGTATTTCATTCCCTTCCTTTATATGTACGCGGCGGGAATCAAGCTGGCGCATCGGCCAGACCGAGAAGCCGAAGGCCACGGAGTGCTGGTTCCCGGCGGAAAAACCGGCATGTGGATTGCCGGATCGCTCGCATTCCTGATTACGCTGGGGTCCATGGTACTGGCCGCGATCCCGCCGGGCGGAGAGGACAAAGTCCTCTTTGAAGCGAAACTTGTCGGCTGCACCGTGGCATTCATAGGAACCG
>DASXIL010000638.1:0-3671 GCA_036497985.1 Candidatus Angelobacter sp.
GCACCTGCAGATGAAACATGTTTTCCTGGAGCACGAGCCGCCGAGGATCCATATTCCCGATACCAAAGTAAAAAATGAATTTCGCGCACGCGTGGTGCCGCTGAATGCAGTAGCCGCAAAACAGGTGCGCAGGATCGTAGAGCGCGCAAAACGCCTTGGAGCATGGCATCCAGACCACTATATCTTTCCATATCGGCTGAAGCGCGGCAGCTACGACGTGACCAAGCCGGCCTCGACCTACTTTATACGGTCGGCTTTCAGAACGATGCGTAAAAAAACCGGCCTGGAATGGCTGCAGCCGCGAAACTTTCGCAATCAGATCATCACGAAACTTTTTGAGTCGGGAGCACCCGACGAAACGATTATGTCAATCGCAGGTCATCAGTCCATCAAAATGTCGCGCTATTATTCCAGAATTCGGACAGCTGCTAAAGCAGAAGCACTTAACGCCATCTGCCCAGGAAATGCGACTTAAAAACTATTCTAGGTCAACAGCAGAATGCATGAACCGTCACTAAGTAACATTGTTTTGTGAGAGTACCAGACCAGTCAAGGCTCTATGATTTTCATTAACCTCTTTTCCTGATGATAATAGTAAGCAAGTTGTTGAAAAAATAAGCTTATGACAATCGATATCCTAATCAATAATGTGTCAAATTACGGTCCGATAATAAGCTGGTTGGTCAATGGCGTTAACGCAACAGCAGCCTACAGCCGACATTTTATGCCCCTCTGCCTTCTAAGCAGAGGGCTACAAAAAGCTAGATACTGCAACCTTGAAAATCCGTACTTTTGCCTCAGGTCAAGTATGTCATCCGACTCAGAAAAGTGAAAATAGCACGGTGATCTTTGTTGCCTTCGCCATCGAGTGTAAGTCTCCTTTTCTCAGGGTTTGGTTTTCGCTTTGTCGGTAAAAACCAACTTACACCTCTTGCTTTTACACAAAAAAATTTACGTCACGAGTGCCTTACTGGCTGTCACCGCTTGGGGCCGATCCGGCTACTCTTCCTTTGTTCAGCTTGGCATCGATTTGCTGGGCTTTATCAAGATGCTTTTGCAATATGGGTAGAGTCTTGGTCGCCCATTGCTTCACGTCAGGATCTTTGGCCTTGTGCGACTGATCGGTAAATTCCTGGACGTCTTTCTGGTGGTCTTCAAGCATGCTGTCCATGTAGTCCTTATCCAACTGTTTTCCAGTGTCACCGGAAAGCTTTGTCTTGAGCGCTTTAGCATCGTCGGGCAAATCGTCATTAAAGTTGAGGTTCTTGGATTGCGCGAGTTCCTGCAGCTCATTGAGCGCCGCGCTATGATCTTTCACCATCATCTGGGCAAATTGCTTCACATTGGGATCTTTGCTCCTGGCGACGACAATTTTTCCCAACTCAACTTCGGCGCTATTGCCCTGCGCTGCCTTGGTGACGAAATCCTGATCAGAACTGCTGGAAGGGCTGGAGGCAGCCGCTCCGGAATTTGGCTGAGCAGTGGTATCAGGCGTGGAAGCTTTGTTTGTGCCGGTGCAGCCAACAGTAATTAGTCCCAGAACCAGCAGGGCGAATAGGCTGTGTTTCATGGATGAAAAGCTCCTTTGTCGGTATTACAAAAATTTGATGTGAAGAAGAAGCGCGGGGATGGGCGGAAGAGAGCTGGAGGGCGGATACCAGGAAAATAACCAGCGTAGCCCGTACGCATCTGGCCCGACGGCAGCTTTTGTCCTCAATCCAAATCGCCGGACAACCACAGGCAACACGGATTCAGCAGCTCACATCATTCAGAGCAGCACAATTTCCCCGGGCCCGTTCTTCAGTCTGGATCGAACGAAGATTGCGGGCAGTGCTAAGAGGTCCGTACATGAAAGTTCTGCGCTCCTTTCTAGCAGCATCCATCCTCTTCATTTCATTTCTCACCCCGGCGTTCAGCCAAACGATTGCCAACTCTTCAGTGAGCTTGCCGCTGGCATTTGAAGTCAACCGCGGGCAGACCGCATCCCAGGTGACCTATCTTGCCCGGAGCCGTGAGGGCACGATCTTTCTGACCAAGGATGGAGCTACTGTTGCAATAGCCGGAGAAGGCAGCTTCCGCTTGGGGATTGAAGGCGCTTCAACCCCCGGAGCAATCGAGCATGAGCAGGAATTGCGTTCGCGCAGCAACTACCTGGGCGGGAAACAGAGCTTCAGTGGGATAAAAAACTATGGTGCGGTGCTATATCGCGGGGTTTATCCGGGAATTGATATTCGCTTTTATGGCCGTGAGCAGCACCTGGAGCATGATTTTATGCTCACGCGCGGCGCCGATCCGGACGCAATCGCCCTGACCCTGGAAGGAATTGACAAGCTCAGTATCAAAGACGATGGCGTGGTGGAATTCAAACTTGGTGCGCTCTATCTGAACGAATCCGCTCCAGTCGCGTGGCAAGAGATTGAGGGAATGCGCGTGTCCGTTCCCGTCAAGTGGCGGTTGCTTGGCAAGAACCGTCTGGGCTTCATGCTAGGGAGCTACGATCATACACAACCACTTACCATTGATCCTGTTTTGGCTTTATCTACGCATATAGGCGGAGCTACTGCACAGCTTCAGACCGACTTCGGCATCAAGACCGCCGCGGCCCAGACCGCTGTCCGGGCAGTGGCCACCGACGCTGCTGGAAACATCTATGTCTCGGGTTTCACCAGCGCGGTTGATTTCCCGCTCACAGCTGGATCATACGATCACACGCCCAAGTTTCCTTTTTTCGGCGGGCATGATCCCGACATCTCCAGCGGGATGGGATTCATATCAAAGTTCGATAAGACCGGCCAAACGCTGATTTATTCCACCTATTTGAGAGATGTTGGAATTAAATATCTTGCCGTGGACGGGGTCGGCCATGCCTATGGTCTAAGTGACATCGCCGGAGACCTGGCTGGCGGCGATGGAGTCTTCATCGACAAGCTAAATACCGATGGCGGCAGCCTCCTTTACTCCTTCATGTTTGGAGCAGCTCCTCCGAATACGTGTCTAGGCGCCGCTGGTGGAAATGCATCGGCCTCCGGTATTGCAGTGGATGACGCCGGCAATGTCTGGATTGCCGGCACCACTCCGAATCTTTGTCTGGGGACCACACCGGGAGCGTTTCAGACTGCCGCGCCCAACAAGCTCCAGGCCGGTTTTGCGGCGAAACTCGATTCCAACAAGAGCGGCGCTGCCTCTATCGTTTATTCCACATATCTGGGAGGCAGCACGTCTGATTTTGTAAGCGGGTTTGCAGTTGACGGTTCGGGAAATGCATATCTGATCGGATACCCTTCGGCTGATTTTCCCCACTCCGCAGTGCTGGGCACAGCCGGCCCTACGACCTTTATCGCCAAGCTGAGCGCAGATGGGTCGCGGCTTCTCTTCTCTACTTTCCTGCAAGGCGGTCTGGGCCAAGCGATTACAGTGGATTCGTCTTCGAACGCGTATGTGTCCGGCTACACGCTCTCCAGCGTTTTTCCCACCACTGCCAATGCTTTACGGACGAAACCCGACGGGCTTTGTGACAGCAATGGAGTTTCCGCCGGAACCACTGGCCCGTGCAGTGACGCCTTTGTGACCAAACTCAACTCGAATGGGGACGCTTTTGTTTATTCGACATTGCTTGGCGGCAGCGGGACAGAGTGGGTACAAGGTATGCGTGTGAATGCTGCCGGACAGGT
>DASXIL010000639.1:0-2667 GCA_036497985.1 Candidatus Angelobacter sp.
AGAGCAGGCCAAGCGCGCAGAAGATCAGTCCAATGGTAAGCAGCTTGGATCCGTTGATCCCGTTCAGGAACGAAACCTGACTCAGGTCCGGCAGCTTCAAATTGGCTTCACCGCCGGCTTCCGGTGCAGGCGTGGCAGGAGCAGCATCCTGGGGCGCGGCGCCCGTTTGCGGGTTTACGCCTGCGGCGACCTGCGAAGTTGGTGGCGCGGCCTGCCCCTGCTGGGCAAATGCCACGGGAAGGGCGAATGCTAGAACGGCCAACACGGCCACCAGCGCCAGGGTCCGGCGCGAGCGGATTACGCGGCCCATCAGGCCCGTTGCGAGCCAGGTGTGCATATGTAAATCCTCCAAAGAGTCTAAGTGTGAACTTTTATCGATTAACCACGTTTTACCGGCAATTCCCGAATCGCGCTTCCACATCAAGAACTAGTGGTTTGAGGCTTGGCCGCGTTGGAATCATTAGCTGGCCCTTGCAGAAGCTTCTGCTTCCGTTGTCCTGGCCAGTCCAGTAAAACTCGCTTTTATAACATGTTAGGGAAAGAAGATCAATCACGCAAGGCACTTCCCTGGCACTTCCCCGTCTTCAAGAGGGGTTTTCGGCAGGCAGACACAGAACGCCCGCAACAGGATATGGCAAATTGATTGTCTGTTATGTGATTCACGTCACACGCCAGCCCTTGATCCCCAAGTTATTATCGCAATTGTAAAGAGGAATTCGTGTTTTTCCAACAGCCACTTCCGGAGCGAAGATTGCCCCGCATGGCGGCATGTCTGGTTGGAACCATTGCCTGCATCGCCTTGGCAGGATGGCTCCTGCGGATTCCGGTATTGACAAGCGTTGTGTCGGGCTTGGTTTCCATGAAGGTCAACACCGCGATTGGCTTCCTGATGCTTTCAGGAGCTTTATACGCGGCGGCTGAGGGCCGCTGGCCCGGATGGCAGCGCTGGCTTGCAGTGGCGGCCGGTATTTTAGCCTCCCTGACTCTCTTCGAATATGCCTCAGGAATCAGCCTGGGAATCGACCAGGCCTTGTTTCGTGATCCCGTGCATTCTCACTACCCTGGACGGATGGCTCCAATTACTGCCATCAACTTTCTATTGCTTTCCGCTGCCTTGCTGATGCCCTCGTCCAGGCGCAGTAACTACGTGAAGGAAGCGCTGGCGCTGCTGCTGGCGCTCTCTGCGACGCTTGCCATTGTGGGATATATCTACGGAGTCCCCGCATTTTATGGCGCGCTCAGTACCAGCAGCACTGCCATGGCGATCCATACAGGGGCCAGTTTCCTGGTGCTTGCAATCGGCTTCCTGCTCATTCCCAGACAAGAGGGATTTGTCCACGTGCTTCGCGGCCCTTCCATTGCCTCCATGGCGGCGCGCTATATGCTTTTACCAGTGACTCTGGTGCCGGTTGTTTTGGGCGGAGTGTTCATTCGCAGCCGCTGGAATCTCAGCCATCCTCACCTTGTGATGGCCTTGAGCGTGGTTTCAAATATCGTTTTGCTGGTGGCTTTGATCTGGCTTTTTGCCCTCATGATCCGGCGCGTCGAACTAGAAAGGGTCGTGATGCAGCATCAGGCGGAGACGGACCAGCTTACCGGAATCTATAACCGCCGCTACTTTGAAACCAGCCTTGAGCAGGAGATAGAGCGTGCACGGCGTTACGGTGCGCCTCTGGCCTTGCTAATGATCGATGTTGATAATTTCAAGCAGCTGAATGATAGCCACGGACACCTGGTGGGTGACCGTATGCTTTGCCGGCTGGCGCGCGAATGCGAGTCCTGTCTTCGCACCCCTGACGTTTTCTGCCGTTATGGGGGTGACGAGTTCGTAATCATCGCGCCGGAAACTTCGGCCCTGGCGGCCATAACCATGGCCCGAAGGATGCGGCAGAATATTGATGCCCTTGGAACGGACAGGCCTTTTGGAACTCTTGGAACTCTCGCTATCAGCATCGGAATTGCCGTCTGGGAAGATAGTTTCAAGACAAATAACGACTTCATTGCTGCCGCTGACAGCGCTCTTTATCAGGCCAAGACCACCGGTCGAAACCGCGAGTGCCTCTATTCGCTCAAAAGCCAGTTAACTGATATTAACGTCTGACCCGCCGCATTGTTTCCCTCTTACCTCAGAGAAAGCAGCGGATGTCCTAACGCGGCTTGCACAAAGGTTGCTCCCACGGCGAAGCTCACAGCCAAAGCCAATGCGCCGGCCGCTATCCTGCGGTGTTTAACCGGCAGAACGGGCGCCATCTGCGACAGGATGTAAGCGAATAGGGGCACAATCTGAATCGCGTGAATGGCGATGAAGTGCGCAATGCGCAGATCTCCGACAATGACGCTCCAATTTACAAAGGGAAGCCCGGGGCCGCCGTCGGCAACGCCAACGGTGTGCGAACCGCGTGCCAACATGTATCCACCGATAGCATTGCCGGCCAGGAAAATTACGATGCTATATCGAATCGCAGCAACCATTGGCCTGTCGATCTGCTCTGTGCGTACGCGATTGGCGTAAAACAGCGCCAGCATCCAGCACACGATCCCTGTGTTGACCATGACCATGCTGTTTGTCATCTGGGCAAGGGAAGTGTCCACCAGCGATTGTCCAGAAAGATGGTGAGCACTGCGCCACGCCTGCGCCGCCAGACTCAGGATTTCCAGCGCAACGCT
>DASXIL010000640.1:0-2438 GCA_036497985.1 Candidatus Angelobacter sp.
CAAAACGCCGATGGTTACAAGAGGGGCCTCCAGTCGTGACTGCCCAGGCTCTCCGCACAACACCTTGGCGACTTCCGCTACCACGAACACTTGCGAGGCCATAATCGCGAAACAAAGTCCCGCGACTGTGCTAAGCCCACCCGCAAGGTTCACCGCCAGGATCGCAAAGACAACCGCAAGAAACGTCAACTCCGCGAATGCCGGCGTGGTCCCGGTCGCCAACTGAAGCACCATCAACAGCAGAGCCAGTCCGATCGAAGCGTCCACCCGTAGGCAGCCCGGGAAAGAGAAAGCGAGCTTCATTCTCATGCCTCCAGAAGTTTTCCCTCGGTCGTGGCTTGTTGAATTGCTGGGACATCGCTCTTATTAGATCCGTGTAACGCGGGCTTACAGGCTGGCAAACCCATCGCCTCGGCCATGCCCTCGGCTGCTGCCAAAATCGAATAGTTCCGTATGAACTTCAGTTCAGTTTCTCGCGGTGGAATGGATGATAATTCACGGAGGGCTTGTACTAAACCATTGACCGACCCATCAAAAACCATGACACCGGGAGCTTTCGCGAAATCAGCATGGCACCCAGCGAATCGTGAAACGATTACCCTGCGCCCTGCCTGCAACGCTTCATTAACGACCAAACCCCATGTCTCACCCATTTGGCGCGACGGAAGAACAAGGATCTCCGACGCTAAGTAGTATGGAGCCAACTCGGTCTGGTTCTTGAAACCCGCGAAATGCACCTTCACATCGCTTAAACCGCTCGCGGCGAGGCGCAGCGCGCCTTCCAACTCACCCGAGCCCACGTATAAGACGGCAAAACACCGTCGTTCTTTCGCCGGCATACCGGCGAGAGCTTCGAGCAAGGCCTCCGGGTGTTTCTTCGGTTGGAGTTTACCGCAAAAAAGCAGGACTTGATGGTCTCCGCTGAATCCGGCTTCCCTTCGGACTCTTTCGCGGCAGGCAAGGGACTGGTGCTCAGTCAGTCTCTCAAAACGGTCTACCACACAATAATGCGAGCGAACGTGGCGATCCGCGCCAAGCCCGTGGGCGTTGTAGTGCTCCGCGTTCAGCCGCCCAATCACCAACGCTTTCTGAATCGGTGCGTACGCCATGCGATAAAACCAGGATCGCACGAACGATTTGATCCGCCCGCGCGCGAAGGCATGGTCTTGGGTCTCTGTTCTTATCCAGATCGGAATACGCAGCCACAACGCCGCGAAATACGCTGTCCAATCAAACCGATAGGCCAACCCGGTCAGCATCACGGCATCCGGCCGCTCGCGTTTGAGCAATGAGAAAATGCCTCTTCCTTGCAGCGAATTGAATCCGTTCAAAGGCGCGCCGTTTTCGGTATTCAGTACGCTAGCTGGATAGCCTTGCAACAAAGGCTCGTCCCAGGCCACCGTCTCGCCAAACCCCTTATCGAAATAGCCACGCAGTGTGACGTCTGTGCCATAGAAGACCTGGACACTGCCAGAACCACGCTCCTGGCAAACGCCGTGCAGCTTCCGGTAGACCGGCGCATGGTATTGCACGGGATGAGATTCGAAAATGAACAGCCGCATTACTCCTGCAAAGATTTAATCTGGGCCACCGCTCTGGCCAAGCTGCTTTGGAGGCTGTAGTCGGACTTCAGGCAGCGCTGGTATCCCGACTCGGCGATCCGGTTCCGCTCGGACTCGGATTTCAAATAGAATTTAATCTTAACCGCGCATTCCTCCGATGAAGCGAAGAACTCGGCTTCTTTGCCTTCAGCGAAAAGTTCCTGATGGGCAGGCGTCCGTTCCGCCAGGAAAAACCCTTTGCAGGCCGGGATTTCAAAGGTGCGCATCGTGTACTCATCCCGATTCGAGGAGGAGACGAAGCCAAGCGAAATTCGACTACCGCAGATGACCCGCACATATTCCTCCCCCAACACTGGAGAGCAAAAACATTTTCTCCGCCGATGATAAATCATGGTCCGGTTCCACCGTCCTCCATAAACCTGAAGTGGAATGTCGTGCTGAACCAGCAGATCGGAGATTATTGACGTTCGATGGTCCAAAGGCGTGCCAACAAAGGAAACCTCGTGTCGCTGCCCGGCAGCGATATCCGCGCGGGAAATCGGCCTGAATAGGGTTCGAAAAAAGCCGTGCTTGAAGATCTGGATCGCCTTGGCTTTGTGTTGCTGAAATTGCAAAACGTCGCTCTGCCGTTTTACAAAGTGCAGGTCGTATTCCGGAATGGCTTCCAGGAACAACCTCCAGCGTTGCTGCTCTCCAGGGCGCGACACAAAAGGATTATCATCCTGAAAACTGACCCACATAGTCCCCGGCAAACGGCTGCGCGCTTGCGCCAAAGTCTCACCCAGCAAAAGCAGAGGCCATTCCAGCCACGCGACATCTGGTCTGGCACGAATGACTGCCTCCAATATGTCTTGATTAAACTTCGCTAAGGTGTGT
>DASXIL010000641.1:0-5133 GCA_036497985.1 Candidatus Angelobacter sp.
CACTACTTGTCCAAAGCAGAAGAAAAGCGGCGCTCCGGGGACCCCGGCGTCTGTGGTCCACACACATCCCCACAGTCAGGAGTGCCTGTGCCACAGGAGCATCGCGAAAAAGTTGCGGTACATGTCCTAGATCGCGGCGATTTTCTCTGGGGCTGATAATACGCACCCGAGCTGCACTCAGCCGATTGCGAATCTGCCGATGGAGCGCTTGTAAATCTTTTCAACTCTGCTGGTTACATCATTTAACAGTGGCAAATTCTTATCGGACATGGCCACTGTCCTATTTCGCTATTGATTCGTACATAAGTCTGAACTAAAGTTGATCGATTGCGCCTAATTCAGAATTTGGGCAGCGTTTAGCACCTGATAAAAGGCGGGAAGGACCTGAGCCATGGAAGCAGCATTCAGTAATCAGCATTCAGCAGTCAGCGAAAGACAAAACCAAGACCCACACCAAAACCAAAAGAGCCTGACCACAGAGGACACAGAGAGCACGGAGATAAATAAAATGTCCCCTCAGCAGCAAGCGAACGCCCTGGCGATTAAGCTGGCGCAGACTTATGAAGAGCTGACGAGGCTTCTGGAGCGGAATCCGGGGATGAAGAGGCAGATAACGGAGGGCACGACCAGGGAAGACAAGGTTTACCAGAAGCTAAAACAGAGGCTGAAGATGGCGGACATGGCCCCGCGCTGCCAATGGGTGAGGCAGGACGGGACGAGCTGCCGGTCTCCGCAGATGAAGCAGCACATTTACTGTTTTGCCCACAGGCAGATGATGGAAGCGCGGGAGCTGATGCTGAGGCTGCCACCGCCGGAAGACGCCAACGCGATCCAGGTTGGGCTGATGCGGATACAGAAGGCGGTGATTGAGGACACGATCTCAATGAAGAAGGCCGGACTGCTGCTGTATTCCATGCAACTGGCGTTGACGAATGTGGGCCAGACGACGTTTGGACAGGCGAAGGATGAAGAGATGGTGCGAGAGACAGTGGATGAAGAGGAAGCGTTCAGCGAGCGAGCACTCAGCAGTCAGCACTCAGCATTCAGCCAAGACCAAAACCAAAACCAAACCCAAACCCAAAACCAAAACCAAAACCAAAACCAAAACCAAAGCTTTGAAACACAGAGGAACGGAGGAAGCGGAGGAGCAGAAGGTTTACCGCGGATGTACGCGGATGAGCGCGGATTGAAAATGGAGACCCGGCCGGTGGAATGGAAGCCTTCGCCGGACGTGTACAGAATGGACACGCAGGAAGGGAGGGAGGCTTACGAGGCGAGCTTTCGGATGAAGATCAAGCCAGGGAGCAGCGGCGAGGGAAGGCCGCCGCAAGGAGTGATCGCACCTGATGCCCCCGGCCAAGTACACGCCAATCTGGGATGAGCTGCGATGACGTGGGATATCGAGGTAGGGGGAGGAGTGAGATCGGTTGATCGGGATCGCGCTTGATCCGGTGATGGAAAAGGAAGCTTACCACTGATCTACACGATGACACTGATCGGAAAAATCAGCTTCAGGAATCTTGTGTTGTAGTGTGCAGCGGCAATGGCCTTCCAACGCAGCTCTGTGGCGAATTAGCGGGGCTGCCATGGCTCGGATGCAGGAATTGCGTGCGCTCTTCTTCCAGTCGAAGGAGCTCAAGATGGACGCGGGTCTGGTCCCAGCCCAGCGCGCTGCCGATTTTTGTGGCGGCCTCACGGCTGCATTCTTCTGACCAGCATGCCCCCAGCGCAACGGGCACGCGACGCAGAAGGATATCGCCCAGCGTTACGGCGGATTCATGCGCCACGGCCTCCACGGCTTCCGCAACAAGGTGGCAGCTATGCTGGCAGAGCGGTTCGCGCAGGCGTTCGTCGAGTGATGCGGCATGCGCAATGGCCAGAGCGTGGCGGCCATGCCATTCCGCAATCGCTTGAGCGCAGCCTTCAGGGATCTTGGCTTTACAGGCCACCAGGCGCGCCCATTGGCGAACGGTTGATTCAACGTCTTCTTCGCCTGCCGGCGAGGCAAAGACGTTTACCGGTTCCGGTATGTCAACGCCAAGTTTGCGCACGACGTCGCGCGCAAGGCTGGCTGCCGTGGTGAGTTTGCCGCCGATCACGGAAATCAGGCCCGCAGCGCCGTCATCGGTATGGTCATGCAGAAGATGCTTGCGCGTAATTGCCGAAGACGCTTTGCCCGGCGCAAACGGCAGCGGACGGATTCCGGCAAAGCTGTAGCGTATGTCGGCGGGCGTGAGGCCGGAGTGAGGAAAGAGCCGCGCAAAACTTTGGAACAGATAATCGAGTTCCTGTGCGCTGGGCTGCGGATTATCAGGCACATTAGATTCGGCCACTTCACTGGTGCCGACAAGGAGTTGCTCATTCCAGGGAATGACAAAAATCGGGCGGCCGTCAATGGCCTCACTGTAGACGGCCTGCTGCGGAGCGCCGGCAAACCTGGGCAACACCAGATGCGATCCGCGCACGCCGCCAATCATGCGCGGCGTTGCTATGCCGGAAGAGCCAATCACCGCGTCCGCCCACGGACCGGTGGCATTCACAACATTCCTGGCGCGGACAAAATATTCCTGGCCGGAAATCAGGTCACGCAGCCGCGCACCCGTGACGCGGCCGGTTTTCTGGGAGCCGCCTTCGCGGGAAATTTCCAGCAACTTTGTGTGATTGCAGGCCACTGCTCCGGCTTCAACGCTTTCTGCCAGCCATTCCGCCACCAGGCGCTCAGGAAATTCACATTGCGCGTCTTCATACGCGTAGATCGACCATTCGTTGCCTTTGTCGAGCTGGCGTTCAAATGCGGTCGCATCGCCGGCGCATCCGCGCTTGCCGCCTGCCCAGCGATGGTAGAGCCACAAGCCGGTTCGGATAGAAAGGGAACTGCGCAGAAACGAATGAGATTTTTTTGGCAACGCCAGCAAAAATTGCAAAGGACGCACCAGATGCGGCGACTGCGTCAGCAAGCGCTCACGTTCTCGCAACGACTCGCGCACCAGTCCGATCTCGGCATGTTCCAGGTAGCGCAGTCCCCCGTGGATAATGCGCGTGGACCGGCTGGTAGTGCCGGAGGAAAAGTCATTTTGCTCAACCAGAAGCGTGCGTTTGCTCCACTGCGCACACTCGCGCGCAATGGCAACACCGTTGATGCCGCCGCCGATCACCAGAACGTCAAAGCTCTGGTCTTTGGACTGGATCGAGCCACTCACGTCCATCATTATTTAGATGCTTTTTCAGGAAAGAACAACATTACTTCAGAGCACAGATAAGGTGAATCTAATGGTCGCCGGGAAAATGCGCTTTTTAAAGGACTTACCGACGGACCTGGGACAATATGCCGTGCGTTGTGCCCCACAATTCAGGATCGATTTCCGGAAAGACCGAGTCGCGCAGCTCAATTGCTTCCAGTTCCTGAAGCTTCTCCAGGGAAATCTGGTGGGTGGCTTCAAATCTGCGCCATGTGTCCAGCAATGCGCGGAATTGTTCCAAATGAGTAGTAAAGCGCTTTTCCGCGTAGTCGCGTGCGGCCTTGGTGGTGATCAGAAATTGCCAGTCAGAAGATTCCAGCAGCAGCAGTTCGCGGCAAATCTGTTTTACCAGCCGCGTGGCGGTTTCATTGCCACGCCACAAATCGCTGTTGGCCATCTGTTGCACCGCTTGTTCAGCAGGATAAATATGCTTCCACGTCCAGGCCGTATCTTCATTCAACCAGACGCTGTTATTGCTGTCCGCGCCCCACGATCCTTCCGGCAGAGCTACGTACGCCGCCGGCGGATACTGGTCAAGATAGTCGGTACAGGAAATCAACTTGATCCGCGATTCCGGCTTGGCGAATTCCAGCGCCACGTTCTTCAGCCATTCCGGACCTTCAAACCACCAGTGCCCAAAAAGTTCTGCATCAAATGGCGCAGTCAGGATCGCCGCCGCCGCTCCGTTGTTGCCATAACGCTCCAGCGTCTCCGTGGTGATGCGGACAAAATGTTTTGCGTGTTCGCGCGTACGTTCCAGCGCAATCGCCGGATCATAGGGCTGTTTCAGGCCAAGATCGATTTTGGATCCCGTGATGCGCCAGTAGCGATTTCCGCCCGGCCAGCGTTTTTTATGGAACTCCAAGTAATTCGCGTCACCGGGATATCCCTGGTCGCCGCTCCACACCTGCACGCTGGTGCGGGGATCTCGGGTGAAAAAAGCAACTTGCGCGTCGCGGTCTGGACCATCGGCATAGTACGGGCGATAAAAGTTTTTTTGCGGAGGCTCGTCCACGGTTTCCATCGCAATTGGTACGCCGCCGGCCAGCAGCTGATACGGAGTGAAATGCGTAGAACTGTCAACCAGGTGCGTATCCACATAAAAGAATTGAAGTCCGTGCTCCGCCAGAATCTGCTCCACACCTTCACGATAAAACGGTTTGGGAGGACGCGAAGAGCCGTCCGGCGGAACCGGGAACTGCCACGTTCCTGCCGGTCGATAACCGCATTCCGGCAGCCATATGCCGCGCGGCTTGCGTCCAAAGAAGCGCTTATGCGTCTCTACGCCGGTTTTTACCTGCGCGTGGATGGAAGAATCTGTTCCCAGCAGCGGGAAGTAGCCGTGCGTGGCGCCGCAGGTAATGATCTCAATGGCGCCGGAATCGTAAAAATGCTTGAAGCCGCGGATGATGTTGGAGCCAAGCTCATCGAACTGCCGCAGCGCCTGTTCATAAAAATGCTGCCAGAAACGCGCGACGTTCACCATGTGCGGATCGTTCTGAAGGGTGAAATCGTCAGCGTCCTTATGTGCGGCCTTGATCTTCCGCAGCAGGTATTTCGGAAATTCATCCTTGAATTCCGGATGCGAAAGCTGCTCCAGCAGAATAGGAGAGAGATTCACGTTGGCCTGCAGCGCCAGTCCTTGCTGCTCCAGTTCGCCAAACACCCGCAACAGCGGCAGATACGTCTCGGCGGCCGCTTCATGCAGCCATTCCATCCCATGCGGCCACGTGCCGTGGTTGACCACATAGGGAAGATGGGAATGCAAGGCAAACGTCACATACCCCAGCGATTTGTTATCGGCAATTTTTGGAGTCATTTTGAAGAAATCGGCGGCCCAAATCAGGGATGTCCAGCGCGGGCCTCTCTCTTAGTGAGATGCAGAACAAAGAGC
>DASXIL010000642.1:0-3101 GCA_036497985.1 Candidatus Angelobacter sp.
TAGACCTCAATGGCTTTGGTTTCTTCCTGCTCCTTCACCATCTCCGTATCATTCAGCTGTGCTATCGCGGCAGCTGTCTTAACTTTGGGCCTGCTCGCCCGTTTCTTCTTGAGAGGCACTGTCTGCGCGGCCTCGTTGGCAGGAGAAGCAGCTTCGGTCGGCGAACTCAATAAGTGGTCGTCGTTATCAGGAATGACCTGCTGTAGAGCATGCAGGCGGTTGATGATTGACGCATCGTCGGCCTGTCCTTCCTGACCCGTACTTTCAATCGACCCAAGAACTTCACGCAAAATATCGAGTAAGGTCAGCAGCCCGCTTACGATATCGGCATTAGCCAACAACTTGCCATCACGCAGCAGGCCCAGCAGGTTTTCGCCCGCGTGTGCGAGTGATTCCAGGCGTGAAAAGCCTAAGAATCCAGTTGTTCCTTTGATGGTATGCACAGCACGAAAGATTTCAGCCAGAAGTTCGCGGTCCTCAGGGCGCTCCTCCAACTCGGTCAGGCACCGCTCCATGCGGTCCAGTCCTTCCTGGCTCTCGATCAAGAATTCTCGCGTCAGTTCGTCCACAGATACGTTATCGGGCGGGGGGCGAGAGAACTTGAGCGGGCTTGCCGTTCTCCACCATTCTCGATAGCCTCAAAGATCGATGGCCAATCCAACTTCCGAGATCATTGAAAGCTTAATGGCGACGGCGGCTGCAGCCGCGGAAAAAGCCTATGCGCCGTATTCGCATTTTCGTGTCGGAGCGGCGCTGCTTTTCGATGATGGCACCGTGACTGGCGGGTGCAATGTTGAGAATATCTCCTATGGGCTTACCATCTGTGCGGAACGCACTGCATTGTGCCGCGCTATAGCGGAACATGGCGCACATCGCCAAATCGTCGCAATTGCCGTTACAAATCTGAATGATGCGGCCAGCCCGCCCTGTGGCGCATGCCGTCAGATGCTAAGCGAATTCGCCGCACCCGATGCCATCGTTTATTTCCCTCATGATCGAGGCGCCACATCGGTTCCGTTCAAAGATCTACTGCCTTATACCTTCCATAGCTGGAAAAAGGAGGACGATGCACGCCGTTGATCTGATCCGGGAAAAGCGAGATGGCGAAGAGCTGACAGCAGAAGAGATCCAATTTCTTGTCCAAGGCGCAGCTACGGAAACGATTCCTGAAGAGCAACTCGCTGCGTGGCTGATGGCCGCATTTCTGCGCGGACTGAGCCTTGCTGAAGTTGACGCACTGACCACAGCGATGAAGCTATCCGGCGAAGTCTTTGATCCTTCTCCACTGAACCGCTTCGCTGTGGACAAGCATTCCACCGGCGGCGTTGGAGACAAGACATCCTTCCTCGTCGCTCCAATTGCAGCCGCTGCGGGGCTGATTGTGCCTATGATCAGTGGGCGTGCACTAGGCCATACAGGCGGCACTCTGGACAAGCTTGAAAGCATCCCGGGCTATCGCACCAATCTGACGCTCAAAGAAATGCAGGAGGTGCTCGCAAGATGCGGCGCGAGCATTGTAGGTCAAACCAACCGGCTCGTTCCCGCCGATCGAGTACTTTATGGCCTGCGCGATCGCACCGCGACGGTTGAAAGCCCTTATCTCATCTGCGCTTCGATTATGAGCAAGAAACTTGCCGCTGGGCTGAATGGTCTCGTGCTGGATGTAAAGACGGGCTCAGGCGCTTTTTTGCAGCGTAAAGAAGATGCGCTTTTCCTTGCCGCTCTGATGGTCGAAACCGGAGAGCGTGCCGGAACGCGTACCGCGGCATTGCTGACAAATATGAATCAGCCCCTCGGGCGCTTTGCCGGTAACTGGATCGAGGTGCAAGAGTCGCTCGATCTATTGGCCGGGAGACGGCATCCGCTAAACGAAGATTTGCGCGAACTCTCACTTGTTCTCGCGGGATGGATGATCTACCTAGGCGGCGCATCCGGGACGGCTGTAGAGGGCCGCGAGCGAGCGGAGCAGATTCTCAATTCCGGACGCGCGCTCAAAATTTTCACAGAAATGGTGAAAGCGCATTACGGCGACATTGCGATCTTTGGTGATCCAGAAAAATTCCATCAGCCCGGTGCTCGGCGCGATTTTATTGCCGATGGGTCCGGCTATTTAGCGCAGGTGGATTGCACCAGGATCGGCTGGGCCGTTCAGAGGCTTGGAGCAGGACGTGAGCGCGCAGGTGAGCCCGTCTCCGCGCATGCGGGACTGGAAATGCATGTCAAGCTAGGAAATGCGATTGAGGCCGGTAGTCCGTTGTGTACCCTTTTCGCCGACGATGACTCGCGCTTTGCTGAACCAGAGTCCTTGCTGCGGCAGGCCCTCGTTATTGCCGATGAACCCGCACTCGATGATCCGCTGATTCAGGAAATCATTACCGTAGAAAACAAAAAAACATACCTCGAGGCCCCACATCGCCCATAGGATGTAGAGAACAGGAGAACGACTTGGGGCGATTTACGGGTGTTCTTGGTCTGCTTACCATGCTGGCTCTCGCGTGGATTTTTTCTACCAACCGCCGTGCTATCCGCTGGCGCACGGTTATCTGGGGTCTGGGGCTGCAGATTTGTTTCGCATTCCTGGTACTTGATTTTTCCTGGGGACAAAAGATTCTGGCGGTTGCGGGAAGTGCAGTTACAAAACTGTTGTCCTACGCGTTTGTCGGGTCCACCTTTGACTTTGGCGAGTTGGGCAAGCAGCACTCTACATTTGGCAGCGTCTTTGCCTTCCAGGTATTGCCGACCATCATCTTCATTTCAGCTTTTTTCGCGGTGCTGTATCACCTCGGCATCATGCAGCTGCTCATTCGCCTCTTTGCCCGGCTTATGCAGCTCACTCTGCGCGTAAGCGGTGCCGAGAGTCTGAATGTAGCCGCCAGTGTTTTCATGGGGCAGACGGAGGCTCCGCTGACCATCCGTCCATTTCTACCCGATGCCACACGATCTGAACTGATGACGATTATGACCAGCGGAATGGCGCACGTTTCCGGCGGCATTATGGCGGCCTATATCTTGTATGGCATTGAGGCACAGCACCTGTTGGCCGCGGTTATCATGACGGCTCCGGGTACGATTCTCATCTCGAAGATGCTTGTGCCTGAAAC
>DASXIL010000643.1:0-10598 GCA_036497985.1 Candidatus Angelobacter sp.
GAAATGGCCCACGCCCACGGCATGCGCGTGAGCGGACACGTCCCTTCCGGCATAAATGCCGAGCAGTTTGTGCGCGACGGCGTGGATGAAATCCAGCACATGAATTTCATCTTCCTGGATTTCATGCCTCAGGTAAAAGACACGCGCACACCCGCGCGATTTACTGAAGTTGCCGAACATGGCGCGGAGATTGATCCCAAATCCGAACAGGTACAGGCCTTCATTCAGCTTCTCAAAGAACACAAAATCGTTGTTGATCCCACGCTTAGCATCTTTGAAGGCATGTTCGAAGATCGCCCCGGAAAGATGGCCCAGGGCTATGCTCCCGTGGCTGACAATATGCCGGCGCAGGTGCGCCGCGGCTTTCTCTATGGCGGCCTTGAAGTTCCGGCAGGCCAGGACCAGCGCTATCAGGATTCATTCCAACGCATGCTCGATATGGCCAAGACCTTCTATGACTCAGGCGTGCCCATCGTGGCCGGCACTGATTCTCTCGCCGGATATACGCTCCATCGCGAGCTTGAGCTTTACGTAAAGGCCGGCATTCCTGCGCCCAAGGTCCTGCAACTTGCTACTTTAGGCGCGGCTCGCGTGGTAAAACGCGATGCCGAACTCGGCTCTATCGCGCCCGGCAAACTCGCGGACGTCATTCTGGTCGATGGTGATCCTGCGACGCACATCGGCGACATTCGCCGCGTGAAAACCGTGGTGAAAGATGGTGTTGTTTTCCAGATGGCCGATATGGATCGCGCTCTGGGCGTGATACCTGCTCACTGATTGCCGGCCGTCACTTGCGCGGCGTCAGGCAGGACTTGCAGATTTTTCTCAGGTAAGCGCCGCCATTTGTTCGCGGCAATGAGTCGCTCGATCTGGTTCACTCGCTCCTCCGGCAACGGGTGTGACCGGAAATATCCTTCCATGCCGGCAATCGCAACCTGAGAAAGCTCCTGGTCCGGACTTGCAGCTTTCAATACGTAGGCACGATGCAGGCGCCCAAACCGTTCGAAAAGATGCACCGCGCCCTGCGGTGAATATCCCGCCATTACGGCCAGGTAGGTTCCGTCGCGGTCAGCTTCAAGTTCTTGCTCTTTGCTGTAGCCCGCCTGGAACAACTGCACAGGGATCGCGAGCAGTTCCGCCAGTGGGAGATCGTGCATATGCGCCTGAAGCTGGTATCGTTCCACGCAATGGTAGTTATCAATGTGTTCCACTTCGTGCCCCAGGACAGCGGCCAGCTCATCTTCCGTCTGCATCAGCCGGATCAGGCCTTTGCCAATAAAGACGTGGCCTCCGGGCAGCGCAAAAGCGTTGACCAGGCCATCATTGGGCACATAGTGAAATTTGTAATCAAATTTGCGGCGCGCGCGCCCAGCCACTTTTCGGCCGACCACAGTCACGTAGTCCTGCATAGCCACGTCGCCTGTGCCTAATTGCGCGGAATAGCGCTCAGCCAGCGCGTCGCCAATGCTGATTTCTTTCGCCTCAGAAATACGCGTGACTGCGGCAGGCATACGGCTTAGCTCGCGCTGGGTATCAGCCATGGCATTCAACACAGCTTCCGGTCCCACTTGTGTTTCCTGCTTGTGCCGTGCAGAGTAGTAGAGTGCCCCTGTAGCACTTGCCAGTATCACAACCAGCGCGATCAGGCGTTTCATAGATATTCCCGCAGCGCTTCCCGGTTTCTGGAAATCAGATAGGAGACAACCAGGATCAGCAAGCCGACTCCTATCAGCGTCAGGTAACGCGCGGTCGGATCATTGAGTTGCCACACGTCCCACAGAACGATCTTCGCCGCGGACAAGAGCAGCAGTGCGAGTCCGGCAAGCCGGAAGCTGCGTTCCCTGGCCCAGAGTGCCAGCACAAACACCACCACTGCTTCCGCGCCCCACGCCAGCGTGATCATGCCCGGATCTACTTTCAAGGCCAGCAGCACCGCCATCAACACGAATGGGACAAAAAACATGGGCTGCTCAGAGCGCTTCGCCAGCAATGCCACCCAGCGCGGCCCTGTGAACTCTTGCGCGGCGTTTCTGCGGATGGAAAGACAAATGGGGACCCCGGCGGCCAGCACTCCGATCGTCCAAACAGCAGAGGAGAGATTGGAGCCGAAGGCATCACGCAGATGATAAAAATTATTCATCGAGAGGCGGAACGCCGCCATTCCCAGTAGTGCCAGCGCCTGATATATGAAGACTTGCAATCGCGTGAACCGCGCCGCGAGCAGTGTTGCAATCACCAGCGCCGCGTATCCAATGGCTACTGAGTCCGCCGGCAATTCAAAGCGTCCCAGCGCCGCCAGCGTGGCCGTTCCAAGGCAGGCCACCAGATCGTCAATACGGATCTTGCTCTCCAGCGCCGTGCCTTGGGATTTCTTTCCGTGGAGTTGCCAGTAGATGAAGAAGTAAATTCCCACCAGCGGGATCACCGTAAACACTTCAGGCCGCGCTGCGGCGGGAGCGCTCAACACATTGAAATTGGCATAAAAGATATGAGCGAAGCTGCAAGTGAGCGCAACATAAGCCTGTATGCGCAGAAAACTCCATGACTTCCAGTCGCCGATCATAAACAGTGCCAGCCCAAAAACTCCCCAGACCAGAGAAACGTCAATCGGCGGCAGCTGGTACCAGATCAGCCAGCTCAGCAGAAGCGATCCAGCCCATGAATATGTCATGGGAATGCGCGCATCGCCCACAATCTCCGCGATATCCGTAATCCAGTTCAGCAGGTAAAGCGAACCGACGGTTAGAGCGACGCTGATCAATTGGACTCTGGTTCCCCGATACTGCGGCGCAAAGCTGGCGTACAGCGTCCATCCGGCAGCCAGCAGTGAGAGCACATGCGTCTGCAACAAAAGCGCACGATCATTCCATAGCCGTGCTGCGAAGCCCAGCGCCAGCGCCAGACTTATCCAGGCCACAGGGATCCATGGTTGCGGCGCTTCCTGATAAGCCAGAACAGTCAGCAAGACTGTTCCTGCGACCGTGTAAATTGGCCGGATCTCTGCTCGCGGCGCCCAGCGCGCCAGCAGATAAATGCCCGCAGCCGTCAGGCTGACGGAAATTAAACGATACGTCAGGTGATGAAAAAGAGTGGTTGGCTCAAGACTTACGTCGAGCGCGCGGACAAACGAGATCAATACCAGCGCAAACGTCTGCCACTTCAAGTCGCCACGCTTGAGCGCGTCGCCCACAAGCGAGAGCGCCAGTCCCAAACCAATCCAGAGAAGCGCCATGCACCAAACCGGCGATTGGAACCATATCAATACTGCAAGCAGCGATGTGGCTGCCCACGAGTATGCAGAGGAACAGATCTCTTTATTCGAGGTTTCTGAAAGCCGGACATAGCGTGAGCTTACATAGAGCAGTCCGGCAACAGGAACAAACGTGAGAACGCGCCCAGGCACGCCATGCCAGGAGATTTCGAGCGTTCGTCCTGCAACAATGGTTTGGACAAAAGCTACGACCGCGATCCAGTGTGCCTGATAAGTCAGATCGGCAATGGAGAACTGTTTGCCCAGGAGACTCAGCGAGAAGACCAGCAGCGCCAGCACAAGGGCAACAGCATTGTCGGCAACCAGAGCGTATACCGCACAGACTGCAAAAGCGCTGGCCGCAAATGAGAGCGTTCGCAGCGCTTGGCTCTCCAGTTCTTCCTTAAACAAATCGTGCCACCGCTGCCCGATGATGTTTGCGTTCGCATACAGCACCGTCGCAATCACTGCCAGCACAATGCCCAGCTGCGCGTGATGATGCGGCTGGCCGTTCATCACTTCCTGGAGCAAGGGAGTAATGCGCACAGCCATCACATAGAGCGCGACCAGCGAGGATATGATTAGTCCAAAGCCGCGGAAGAGCCGCTCACGAACGAAAATACCCGCCAGCAGGAAGGCTTCGCCGCCCGCGAGCCAGAGCGTCTCCATCGAGTTGCCGGAATATTTGAACGGCACAGCCGCCACCATCAATGCCGCGCCCAGGCTGGAAAGGACTCGGAACGGAGCCACGCGCCGGCGAGAGACCGGGAGCTGTCCAAAAACAAACTCCATCGCTCCCATTCCGAGCAACGCGTAGAACGCCCACTCCGGATGGAACGACTGGTACTTCATCACACCCAGGAACAGAAGTGGATTCAGCAGGCCCGCGATTGTTGATACGGATTCTTCTTCGTCGGTCTCAACTTTGCGCCACACATATGAGCAGCGGAAGACTACCCAATAACCAACCATCAGCAGCATGCTTACCGTGTGCTGCGGAAATGGCGCGCGCGTTTGCTGCAAATTGAAAATCGAATACAGCCAGTAGAAATGGTTGAGATAGCTGGCCAGAATGCCGAAAATTTCCAGCTCAAACCAGCGGCGGCGCAGCACGATGATTGTCATGCCGGTTACCAGCATGGCGCCGGCCAATAGGTTGTAGGGCGGGTCCGGATTCAGCGTGATTGCGGCAAAACCAAGCAGGAAGCTTGCGCCCGTTACCAGTTGTGAATCGTATTTCAGGGTGTGCCACACCATCGCGCCGATGACCGCGAGCAACAAGACCAGATCAAGCGCGTTGGAGGGAAGGATCGCCATGAACGGCGCGTGTCGGAGGCCATAAGTGACTAGAACAGTCACCGCCCAGCCGCCGCCAATCAGCGCGCGGCCCAGAGTCCGGTATCTTTCTTTGCGCTCGGCAAAAACGCCGCCGGCGAGCAGGGCTAGTCCGCCGAGGTAAAGGATCACAACTCGCAGCCAGGGTGCAAACCCGCCCCACTTGGCCGCCACCAGAAAACCAACGCCGATCACCACGATGGCAATTCCCAGCTTAGGCAGCCAGTTCGTGCCCAGCTTTTCTTCCACAGACATGCCGGACTTTTGTGCAGGCTGGATGTGGCGCACTGCCGGAGTTGAGCTGAATCCCGCCGAGCCGGTCGACGAGCTCACACGGGCTGAGCCAGTCATTCCCAACATTGGCGGCTGAGCCACGGAGCTGCTGGCCACCGTCGCCATTGCGGCCTCTGGCGACTTTGCTGCTGGAGGCGCTGGTAAGGGCGGAACATTGACCGCGGCTGGCGAGATCGCAGGAGCTTTGGGCGGGGGCGGCGGCACAACTACTCGGGCTGGCTCTGCTGGCGGTTGCGGTCGCGACGCTGGAGTGAGCGGAATCCCACCCACTTCCACCGGCCTGGGATGGGAAGCTGATGGTTGCGAAGATGGTGGCTCCGTTGGAAGTTGTGCCTGAGCCGCCACTGTTGGAGTGATTGACGGCGGTGCTGGCGACGGTGCTGGGCGCTCTTGAACCACTGGCTCCCGCAAGGGAGCGATCGGACTAACTGGCGGAGCGGTAGCTACTCGCGTCTCTTCGGCGGAAATTTTCATCGCCACCACAGCGGGCGCAGGCTGTGCGGCTGGTTGTACTTGAGTTACATCAACGCGGGTCCGGCGTTCCAGGGCCTCAAGTTGTCGGCTAAGATTCGCGACTCTGTCGTTGAGCTCGGCAGTTTCGCGACGACGGCGGCGATTGGCAACCGCAGTCACAATGATCGCTGGCGAACACACCAGCATCCACCCCAAGAAGAACAGCAGTATGTAGTCCATTAAGTTAAGTGCTCGGCAAGTATTGGTAACTTGCGATGCATTTTAGAACGGATTTCCCGGAAAGTCTTGCGATAGTTTTGCTAAGTGGATTTACTTACTTCAAGATAGAAAACCCTTCCTCCGCCTCAGTAAGGAAACAAAAGGCTGGCATGCCGAAGGGCTAATCGCCGCACGCCTGCAATAAATCCATCTCTGCTTCCGCAACCGTAACAGGCTGCTCCGGCACACGTCCGTCTGATATTCTTCTGCGTTGCAGGTTCACCGGAGGGCATTTCATGAGCGGCTTCACACGAGACGTGGTTTCAACTCCAAACGCACCCAAAGCAATTGGGCCGTATTCACAGGCGATCAAGGCCAATGGATTTCTTTTTATCTCCGGGCAGATTCCCATTGATCCCGCCACGGGCAACCTGATTCAAGGTGGAATCGAGGCGCAGACGGAGCAGGTGCTAAAAAACCTCAGCGCAATCTTGCAGGCCGCCGGTAGCAACTGGGAAAAGGTCGTCAAGACCACGGTATTCCTTAAAAGCATGGCAGAGTTCAGCCAGATGAATGAGGTGTACGGAAAAACCTGCAAGAATGCGCCGCCCGCACGTTCCACGGTGGAAGTAGCCCGCTTGCCGAAGGACGTTGCAGTGGAGATTGACGTCATCGCGCTGGCGTAATCACCCCTGGAGGACTGATGTGCCTTAGGCGATTCGCTATTCTTCCCTTTGTATTGCTTACATTTTCAACCGTGGGCCTGGCGCAAAAAGCCGACGTCTCTTTTGTTGCCGGTGGCGCTTTTGTGTCCGAATCCCGGGTGCCGTCCGGTATAGGGACTTGCACCATACCTTGTCCGACGGATTTCACTTTCAAAACTGATACCCATGTGTTCTACGCAGGAACCGGCGCGGTGCGGCTGGCAAATTTCAAACTGGTATCGCTGCATTTTGAAGTACCGGTAGCCGGCATTCCCTCCGCCCCTATCGTATTTTCCGGTTCGCCAGGTCCGACCGGACTGAAGCTTTCCAGCGTGTTCGTGACGCCGTCCCTGCGCGTGAAGTTTGCGCCCGGCGCTCCGATTTCTCCATTCGCCAGCTTTGGCGGCGGCTGGGCACGTTATAGCTTTGCCGGCCCGGCTACCAACAAGGGAGCGTTGCAGTTTGGGGGCGGCGTGGACATTAAAACCAGAATTCCGCTACTAGGATTCCGGGCCGAAGTTCGCGACTTCGTTAGCGGGCAGCCGGAATTTGCCAACATAAGTACGCAGACCTTGGGTTCGTCAAGCAATGGGTGGAGACATAACGTGCTGGCGGGGGGCGGAATCGTACTGCGGTTTTAGAAGCGCGATTCTGAAATAACAATGCATCAGCCATCGCGATTGGTCGTCGGCCGCGAATAGGCGGGCTTGACCTTTCGTTACCACATCTATTGCCGCCGGCTGGGTTTTTCTGTTCCGCCAGCCAGAGATTCTGCATCTCACGTTGGAGAGCCAACCAAAAATTTATGCCAGCTAAAGGAGCTTCAATGAAGCGCTTTTTTATTTTGATTGCACTATTGTGCGCCTCTACATTTGCAGCGGCGCAAAAGGCGGACGCAGCGTTTGTGGTGGGAGGATCGTTTGTTTCCGATACCAAAGAAACTTTTCTTACTCCTTCAACGACGTTGTTCGACACGGTAAAAACCGACCATCATTTGTTTCTGGAAGGTGAGCTCGGGGTGCGAGTGCTGAATGCCCATGTGGCCTCGCTCAGCCTGGAATTGCCGATAGCCGGCATGACTTCACAAAAGCTCACGTTGGCCAGCACGCCCGGGACCGTGGTGGATAATCTCTCGACGCTCTTTATCACGCCGGGATTCCGGCTCAAGCTGCTGCCCGTCTCCCCGATTTCGCCATGGGTGAGCGTAGGCGGCGGGTGGGCGCGCTACTCGCTTGATTCAGGGACCAAGACGAACAAGGGAGCTATTGAGTACGGGGGCGGCCTGGACTTCAAGACTGGATTGCCGCTGCTTGGCTTCCGCGCCGAAGTGCGCGACTTTGTTACGGGCGATCCCAACTTTGGCGTGGGCAGCGTGATTTCCGGGAACGACAGCGGCCTGCACCATCACAACATTCTGGTCGGCGGCGGAATCGTGCTGCGGTTCTGAACGAGCACTCAGCGATCAGCATTCGGCACTCAGCCCGATATCTGTACACACGAAATAAGGCCTCCCATTTTCTTGGGAGGCCTTTTGGATTTCAACGCTATTTAGATCGCTTGCTTACGCCGTCTTGCTGCTGACCGATGCTTTGACGACCTTGCCGGACTTGAGGCAGGTGGTGCAGACGCGAACGCGCTTGTTGGCGCCGTTCACACGGGCGCGCACGGGACGCAGGTTCACGTTCCAGCGGCGGCGGCTCACGTTGTGAGCGTGGCTGATCTTGTTTCCAAATTGCGGGCCTTTGCCGCAGATGTCGCAAACTTGTGCCATTTTGAGTGACTCCAGATATCTGACGCAGAAGGGCCGTAGGGCTTCAGGTCGTGTGGTTAAAGGTAAATTTTACAGAAAGATAGACGGGTTGGCAAATATGCCATCAGCCGGTGGCGGCCAGCTGGGCTGATTTGGCCGTCCTGGACGAAATGCGCTCTCGCAGCCGCAGAAAAGGCCGTTCAATGGCCATGTACATGACAAACGCAGCTAGAAAGCTGAACGCAAAGTAAGCGCCCAAAGCGAGCCATCCGCCGCCTTCAACAAGCCTTGGCCAGTGCTCATGAACCGTGTGCATGATCTCTTTGTGCGTGAGATAGGCGCTGTAAGCCAGGGCCGCGATCAAGCCAAATCCTCGGACTTTGGATAGCGGGCTGGATGGAGCGATGCTGGAAGCAATCAGCAGGCCAAGGCCAATGGCCAGCAGCGGGAAACCCATGACAGCGGCTGAAAATGAGAGACGGTCGCTGAAAAGCCACATGGCACAGGCACAGAGCGCGCATCCTCCCACGAGCAACAGATATCCGTGGGACATGGCACGCTGCCACCACGCGGGGCGGAAGGTCTTGATCGTCGCAAGGGTCACGCCGACCAGAAGACCATCAAGGCGGGTGTGCGTGGGATAGTAGATTTTTTCTACATAAGCCAGGCTGAATGAGTCGTCCTCTCTGGGGAACACTTGTACCTGATGGGTATAGACATAAGCGCGAATGGCGATGCCAAAGCAGAGAATCCCCAGAATCACGGCAATAGTCTTGCTGAAGCTTGGGCGGCGCAGCAGCAAGATCAATAGAGGCAAAACGAGATAAAAATGTTCTTCCACACAGAGCGACCAGACATGAGAGAAAGCTTGATCGTGCAGATAGTCGATGCGAAAATTTTCCGTGAAGGTAAGAAACTGCCAGGCGGGCGATAGCCCGGGAGCTTCGCGAAACGCGGGAATAGCGAAATAGAAAAGCAGAACCGTCAGGTAAGCTGGCAGAACGCGGAAGGCGCGCCGCATATAAAAGCCGGCGATTGAAGGCCGGCTGCCGCGCGTGTACGGCCGCAGTAATTGTGATCCGATCAGGTATCCGCTGAGGACAAAGAACAAGTCGACACCCATCCAGCCGTAGTTCGCGGGGCCGCTCCAAATGCCTAGCCGCAGCGCCAAGTGCATGTGCCAGAGCATCACCCATAGGATGGCGACGGCGCGCATGAGGTCCAGGCCAGGCTCGCGGGCGGAGGATGTGTCGAGAAGCTTCAAGCAAGTTTGTTATAGCAGAGATGGGCGAAAGGCTTTCCTGTTCTTTGTCGCTCCGGCGGGAGCCTGCACGGCACGACTCCGCATCCCTTGCTCGCTGCGCTCGCTACGGGATAAACGCTCAAGTCGTGCCCTGACACTTGTTTCGCTTTCGCCGACATCTATTTTGAATTTCCGTAAACTGCACCGCTGCATTATGCTTGAAACATGCTAAGACAGACGCGCAAATCATTCGGAGATTTCTGCATATTACGACTCACTCACCGACGAGGAAAGAGAAGAGGATCGGTTGTGGGCTGAATTTGCGGAGACGCAATTTTCTTCGGATTTAGACTGCGACTCGTCGCGCGACCTGGCCAGCCCGTCCGGCAAGCTTTAGCTTTACATCTGCACGGGCGCCCAACAGGTTTGCATAGTACAGCAGCTTGGAAACGCTGAGCAGGGAGAGCTTGCCTCGAAGCAATTCGCTCACTCGAGGTTGCGGGATATCAAAAAGCCTTTCGAGCTGCCGAGGAGTGAATTTCTTTTTCTTGATGAGCTTGAGAATGTCCTGATGCAGATCGGCCTTCAGCTTCAGCTCCAAACGGTCCTGTTCGCTAAGGTTAAGTTCGTCCAAGACGCTTCCCCTTGTCCAGTGAGTGACCAGTTTGTTTTTCTTGTTTGGCGCGCTGCTCTTCAAGGAGCCGTTTGAGCCTTTCTTTGGCAAGGTTAATGTCCTTTTTTTCGGTTTGCGCCGTGCGCTTTTCGAAGCAGTGCAGGACATACACTACGCGGTGTTGCTCCCGCAGTTCAAACAGCCTTGTATAATTTTACTCGATAAAAACATTCGGCCAATACGTTGACGAGGCAATCCCACACGAAGCAGGGCATATATTGGTTGGCAGAGCTGTTGGACTGCACGCTAGAGGATTAAACGTTGAGATTGTGCGGTTCCCTGACGGAACTGGAATAAGCGTCGGAAATTTCGCCACACTAGCCTTTTCGCCGCCTGATGAAGAAATACCCAAGATGGATCCCGAGCTCAAAGCCGCTTACATGTTATTTGTATCGGGTGGACTCGCGGGCAACAATTTTGTGGGACACCTTGTCAGGGTGCCGATGCGGATCGCAAAGAGCTAGCTAGGGTGACAAGCAAAAGCCTTGAAGAGATCGCTGAAATGGCAGTGGTGAGGATTCAGAAGCATAGACGGAAATTTCGCCAGTTAGTGTCTTTGATTCGTAAACGGTTTACCGAGCAAGTATGGAGCAACCGGAACATTCAGACTGGTCGCCATAACCTGCTGAGTCAAGGGGATCTCGACAAACTCTTCAGTGAATACACATCCGCCAAGA
>DASXIL010000644.1:0-8555 GCA_036497985.1 Candidatus Angelobacter sp.
TGCCGTTCGTCGATGGCCGCGCAGTCTTATGGACTGCGTCCAAAACTTCTACTTTTTGCATGAAACACCTTCACCCTTCTTGCACTGCAGAGTGCCATTTGCCTACCTGGACGTGGCACAGTTTGGCGAAAATCAAAAACATCCCGGTCGTCTTCGCCTTTGTTACAGTCACTTTAGGCCAGTTGTACTAATGTTGGGCAGTTACTCTGGTAATAAGAAGTTACCTATGTGATTCGCAGGCAAGCGTGACTGGCAGATTTGGTGCAGTCCCATTTTGGAATCGTCGCTGGACCGCCATTTACATCCAGACAAACTGGTGCCAGAATGTCTACCGTCGACCTTTCTGAGCGTGGCATCATGCCAACCAGGGAACCTACTCACGAAGATTCACAGCCCCGGCAGTCTCTGCTGGTCCGCCTGGTCACTGCATTGCCGAACTGGGGACTGCGCGTTCTGTTGTGGTTCCTGTCCCGGATCGTGTATCGGGTGAAGCTTCTGGGCAAAGAAAACATCCCCCAAAAAGGCGGCGCGCTGCTGGTTTCCAACCACATGTCTTTTGTCGACGTGGTGCTTATCAGCGCAGCGGCCAACCGACCTGTACGTTTTCTGATATTCAACGATGTGTATAACATCCCCTTTATAAAACCTTTCGCGCTGCTCATGCGCGCCATTCCCATTCCCACGGAGATGCGTCCACGGGACATAGTGCGTTCATTCCGGATCGCCAGTGATGCTATTCGAGCAGGCGAACTGGTATGCGTGTTTGCTGAAGGCCATATCACCCGTACCGGTTCAATGTTGCCGTTCCGCAAGGGTATGGAGAGGATCGTTCACGGCCTGGACGCGCCTGTGATTCCCGTGAACCTGCATGGCGTATGGGGAAGCATCTTCAGCTACGAGCGCGAGCGGTTCTTGTGGAAAGCACCGCGGCGCATGCCGTATCGTGTGACTGTAAGCTTTGGCCCATGGCTGCCTTCTACCGCAAGCGCCGCCGAAGTCCGGCGTTCAGTTCAAGCCCTGCAGGCTCCGCTTTTGAAGCAGACCGCGTTGAGAGTCTTACGCTCGATCGAGCGCTGGTGCACACAGCGCGACGCCATCCTTTCCGCTTCTGCATGGGCGATGCGCGTTTCCCTGAAGTGACCTTTCTCAGCATGTTGATAAAGCTCATCTTTGTCACCCGCAGATTGCGGGCGCAGTGGAAGGACCAGGAAATGGTGGGAGTGCTGATGCCTCCCTCTGTTGGGGGAGCGTTGGTGAATTTTGCCGCTGTATTGCTTGGCAAAGTTCCAGTCAACCTGAATTACACGGCGAGTACTGAAACTCTGGAATCCTGCGCACGACAATGCGGCCTGCAAACGGTGGTTACCTCAAAGCTCTTTCTGGAAAAGCTTGCCGCCATCAACAAGATTGAGGTCCCCGGACGCGCGATTTATCTGGAAGATGTCCTGGCCAATCTTAAATTCACTGAAAAAATCGTGGCGCTGCTCGTGGCTGTTTTCCTGCCATACACTCTGCTGAAAAAGACCGTGGGTGCGCGGAAGCGTACGACCAATGATCTGGCTAGCATCATTTTTTCCAGCGGCAGCACGGGCGAGCCCAAAGGCGTGATGCTGACACATCACAACGTGCTGGCCAATATCCGGCAGATGACGCAGGTATTTTCCTTTTCAAGCGACGACAAAATCATGGGCGTGCTGCCCTTCTTTCACGCGTTTGGCTTTACGGTTACGCTGTGGCTCACGGCAACGTATGGCGTGGGCGTGGTATTCCATCCCAGCCCCCTGGATGCGCAAATTATCGGCGAGTTGACGCGGAAGTACCGCGTCACTTTCATGATTACCACTCCGACGTTCCTGCAGGCTTACACGCGCCGTGTTCCCAAAGAGGATTTTGCCAGCCTGCGTTGCGTGCTGGTGGGCGCGGAAAAACTTCCGGAACGCGTGGCCCGCGCGTTTGAAGACCAGTTTGGAGTACGGCCTCTGGAAGGTTACGGCTGCACGGAATGCGCGCCCGTGGTGGCCGTGAACATTTTCGATTATCGCGCTCCGGGCATTGTTCAACGCGGCGCGCGCCAGGGCACCATTGGCCATCCTTTACCCGGCATGAGCGTGCGCATTGTCGATCCGGACACAGGAGAGCCCCTGCCGCCGGACACGCCGGGCATGCTTTTGGTGCGCGGGCCCAACGTAATGCAGGGATATCTGGGGCGTCCTGAAGAAACCCGCGCGATTTTGCGGGAAGGATGGTACACCACCGGCGATATTGCGGCCGTAGCTGACGATGGTTTTCTGACCATTACGGACCGGCTGAGCCGCTTCAGCAAGATTGGCGGTGAAATGGTCCCGCACGTAAGGGTCGAAGAAAAATTGCACGAGCTGGCAGAAACAGCTGAGCAGGTGTTTGTCGTCTCATCCGCTCCGGACGAAAAGAAAGGAGAGCGGCTAGTGGTGCTGCACACTTTTAGTCCTGAACAACTCGCACCCGTACTGGCCAAACTTACTTCCGCAGAGCTTCCACCGCTATGGAAGCCCCGCAAAGACCAGTTCTTTCGCGTGGAGGCCCTGCCCATTCTGGGCACCGGCAAGCTTGATCTGCGTGCGTTAAAAATACAGGCCAGCTCGATGGCCCGTTCCGTTTCTGCCTGAAGCGTTATTACCTTTGGAACGTGGGCGTCGTTTAAGCCGATTCTCTTCCAGCCAGAAGCCATATAATAATGAAACCATGAAGAAGGTGGTCCACGCCGTTTGCTCGCACGATTGCCCTGACGCCTGCGGAATTCTGGTTACTGTGGAAGATGGCCGGGCCACGCGCGTCCAAGGCGATCCCGCGCATCCGGTAACACAGGGCTTTCTGTGCGCGAAAGTGACGAAATATCTTGATCGCGTCTACTCGCCCGATCGAGTCATGCATCCCATGCGGCGTACGGCTCCTAAAGGACAGGGCAAAGGCGATGCGAGCGACTTCGCGCGAATCTCCTGGGACGAAGCGCTGGAGGAAATCGGCTCACGCTTCAAGAAGATTTCCGATGAATTTGGCCCTGAAGCGATCCTTCCTTATTCCTACGCCGGAAACATGGGCGTGCTGAGTTATTCGGGCATGGCGCACCGGTTCTTCCATCGGCTGGGCGCTTCGCAGCTGGATCGCACAATCTGTGCTTCTGCCGGCGGAGCCGGCATGGCCACGGTTACTGGCCGCAACGTTGGGACTGAGCCACAACAGTTTCGCGATTCCAAGTACATTATTGCCTGGGGCGCGAACATTCACGCCACCAACGTGCACTTGTGGCCATTCATTGCGGAAGCGCGACGCAACGGCGCGAAGCTGGTGGTGATCGATCCTTACAAGACCCGCACCGCGAAGAGCGCCGATTGGTACCTACCAATTAATCCAGGCACAGACGTTGCGCTGGCGCTGGCGATGATGAACGTGATCATCAATGAAAAACTCTTCAACCAGGATTACGTCAACAAGTACACGCTGGGGTTTGAGCAATTGCGGCAGCGCGTGCAGGAGTATCCGCCGGAGAAGGTGGCCGCATGGACGGGGATCAGCGCGGACGACATTCGCAAACTGGCGCGCGAATACGCTACGGTGAGGCCTGCGGTAATCCGCGTGAATTATGGAGTGCAGCGTTCACAAAATGGCGGCTCAGCAATGCGCGCCATTGCCATGCTGCCTTGTATTACCGGCTCATGGGCTGAAGTTGGAGGCGGGATCCAGCTTTCCACCAGCGGCGCGTTTTATCTCAACATGCATGCGTTGGACCGTCCAGACCTGATGCAGAAGAGCCCGCTGGGGCGGGTGGCTCGCGTGGTCAACATGTCTGAGCTGGGCAAGGCGCTGAATACGTTGAGCGATCCGCCGGTGAAGGCCATCTTTGTTTACAACTCAAATCCGGCAGTTGTCGCCCCGAACCACAACGATGTGGCGCGCGGCTTTATGCGCCAGGACCTTTTTACGGTGGTGCATGAGCAGTTTTTCACCGATACCACGAATTACGCCGATATCGTTCTGCCTGCGACCACGTTCCTGGAACATAAAGATCTGAACAAAGCTTACGGCCATACTTATCTCCAGATGTCGAGCCAGGCGATTGCGCCGCTGGGCGAGAGCAGATCAAACACCGATGTGTTCCGCGATCTGGCGCAAAGAATGGGTTTTACCGACAACTGTTTCCAGCAAAGCACGGATGAGGTGATCGACGCGACGCTCACCCGGCCTGAAAACCAGCACATGCCAAGTGGCTGGGAGCGCTGGATGGAAGGCATGACGCGCGAGCGGCTGGAAAAAGAAGGCCACATACGGCTGAACCTGGGCGATGGACCATTCTTGCCCTTCGCAAAAGGCGGTTTTGCCACACCCAGCGGCAAGGCGGAGCTTTACAGTGCAAACCTGGCGGCGCAGGGAATGGACCCTGTGGTTTCATTTGTTCCGGCGGAAGAATCGCGGCTGGCAGAGAAAGCAAAGAAGTTTCCACTAGAGTTGCTGGCGCGAAAAGCCGATAACTTTCTTAACAGCTCCTTCACCAACATTCCGTCAGTGCAGAAGATGGAGCAGCCGGAGTTGCTGGAGATAAGCACTGCGGACGCCCAGCGGCGGAACATTCATGAAGGCGATTGGGTGCGGGTCTTCAATAATCGCGGCGAAGTAAAGCTGCGCGCCCATGTAAATGGCGCGGTACAGCCGGGAGTGGTGGCAGCACGGCTCAATGCTGCGCGTTTTGCTCCGGACGGCAACAGCATCAACGTGCTGACCTCGGAAACGCTTACCGACATCGGTGGAGGAGCTACGTTTTATTCCTGCCTGGTTGAGGTCGAAGCCGGAGCCGAAAGGCCGTGCAAATCGAATGCCACTGCAAAACCCTGAGTCGGGCCGGGGACATGCACTCCACCGACTGTCCTACAAAACCCTCAACTGATGCCCTTACCCGTTCTGCTAAAAATGTGTGCAAGATTGGGAATCTGGCGCGTTCCAGACACCGGGGGAGAATACTGCCCAAAAAAGCGGCTAGCCCCATTTTTAGACGAGCCATCATTTCCGCCGTACGATGACCAGGCAAAGCACGAGATATATTCAAGCAGCCGGGCAATTCCCGGAAACACAAACGTGAGAAGGAATGCGGTGGGTTTTTGAAAGATTTTAGGGTGAGGGATATGTCCAAGTGGCACTTCGGCGGTAACTCCCGTATAATCTGGCTTTTCCCACCTTGCTCTGAGGGTAGTCATATAGCTTCGTCGTTCATTCAGGAAACCAGTCCAAAGCATGTCGCGCGGATCGGTCCCTTAGGGCTGATCGTTTGCCTATTGCTTTTGGCATTGGTTCCAAAGGTCTTTGCCGCGCCGCAAACCGGCCAACTCATTGAGGATATTGACGTCATCGGCAATCGCCGTATTCCCACAGAAACCGTCAAATCCCGCATTTATAGTCGTAGGGGCGACGTTTATGACGAGGCCGCCCTGCAGCGCGATCTGCGGTCGGTATGGAACAGCGGCTATTTTGAAGATGTCCGCATGGAGCGCGAGCAGTCGCCCAAGGGCTGGCTCATCCATATTTATGTGCGGGAAAAGCCGACGATCCGGACGATCGATTATCACGGGCTCAATTCGGTTTCGACAAGCGACGTTCTGGAGCGCTACAAAAAGGTCAAAGTTCCGCTGACGGTGGACAGTCCTTACGACCCAACCAAGGTGATCAAGGCCAAGGTGGTGTTGCAGCAATTGCTGGCCGAGCACGGGCGCCAGTTTGCCACCATCAACATACAGGTCCAGCAGGTGCCTCCGGCATCAGTGTCGGTGACGTTTAACATCAAGGAAGGGCCAAAGATCAAGGTCGGTAAAATCACGTTTGTAGGCAACAAACATGTGAAGAGCCGCACGCTGCGGGCGGCCATGAAGAACCTGCACCCAATCGGCGTTCCTAAATCCATCTTCCTGGAAAACATGTTTGCCCGGACGTTTGACGCCTCCAAACTGGAAGAGGACGCGGAGCGCGTCCGCGAAGCGCTGCAGACATATGGCTACTTCCAGGCGGTGGTGGACGATCCCAAGATAAAACTGCGCGATACCTCGTCGAAACTCCATGTTCCTTTTATTCAAAAGGGCCAGGGCAAGGTGATGGACATCACTGTGCCAATCGAGGAAGGCGATAAGTACAAGCTCAAGGCAATCAATTTTACGAACAACAAAGCCATCCTCAACAAGCAGCTGCTGCGCAGCGTATTCCCGATCAAGGACGGAGAGACGTTCAACAAGCAGTTGGTCGGCAAAGGACTGGACAATCTGCGTAAGGCTTACGGCGAGCTTGGCTATATTGACTTTACCCCTGTCCCGACGACTGAAATCGACGATCAAAAGAAGATGATCACCCTGAACATTGAAATGGAAGAGGGCAAGCCGTATTTTGTCCGCCGGATCGAGTTCCAGGGAAACACCACAACGCGTGATCGGGTTATACGCCGTGAACTGCTGGTGCAGGAAGGGCAGGTCTTTAACAGCCGCCTGTGGGACATCAGCGTGCTTCGCCTGAATCAATTGAATTATTTTGACGCGCTCAAACCGGAAGACGACACTGAACGCAAGCTCGACACGAAGAATGGTACGGTCGATCTGACGGTAAAGGTAAGAGAAAAGGGTAAAAACAGCATCGGGCTGACTGGAGGCGTAAGCGGACTGGAAGGTTCGTTCATCGGCCTGAATTATGAGACCAACAACTTCCTTGGCCTGGGCGAAACGCTGCAGGTACAGGCCAACGTGGGCAGCCTCTCCCGCGTGCTGTTGTTCGGCTTCACCGAACCATACATGTTTGATAGGCCGCTGACTCTTGGGTTCACCGTGTACAGCCGCCGATTTGATTTCAACCAGGCGCGCCAGGCATCCATCAATGCCGGACAGAACCTGAACCTTCCGCAGTCGGTGCTCAACCAGCTATTGAATTACAACCAGTCCAGCACCGGATTCACTGCTTCCTCCAGCTATCTGCTGGGACATTCCTTCAAGCGCGTTGGCCTCACATACACGCTGGACAACACGACGATCAACACGTTCAGCGACGCTTCACGCAATCTGTTCCAGACGCTGAATTTCCGCAATATCTCCGGCCCCGATGCGCTGAAAGGCATCGTTACAAGTTCTTTGACGCCGTCGTTTGGTTTTAGCACGATTGACAGCCCTATCCGTCCGCATCGCGGCAAGAGCTTGTTTATCTCCAATGAAGTTGCCGGCCTGGGCGGCAACGTTAAGTTCTATCGGCCTTTGATCGCGTTCACGGAGTGGAAGCCGTTATACCACCAGAACACGCTGGGCGTGCGCCTCCAGGGGAGCTTTATTAACGGCTTTGGCGGGTCTGAAGCGCCACCCTACCAGCGTTTCTATATGGGCGGAGAAAACGATTTGCGCGGCTTTGACGTGCGCACGGTTTCTCCTTATGTGTTCGTAAGCACAGTGCAGAACTTCCAGCTCACGAACCCAGACGGCAGCCCGGTACCGATTGATCCGACAAACCCGCGGCGCGGAAATGTAACCGTTCCCTTGCCGGTGAATAACATCACACTGCCGGGCGGCGATACACAGTTTGTTGCCAACGCCGAGTACAGAGTGCACGTTGTAGGACCGGTTACGCTGGCTCCGTTTGCCGATTTTGGCATGGACTTTGTCACACTGCCCTCCCAGCTGAAAGTCAGCTCAGATTCCCTGACGTTGCTGAACAGCACTGTTTTTGGCTGCCCCGCCATCGTCAACTTCCAGTGTTCCGGAGGTACGTCGTTTCCATTCAGCGGGGACCTGAAGCCTGTGGCCGGCACGAACTATGTGCCTCGAATGTCTACAGGGCTGGAACTACAAGTGCTGCTGCCGATAGTGCAACAGCCGTTCCGCATTTACTATGCATACAATCCGCTTACCCTGAACACCCTTGTGCATTCTCCCAGCCCCATTACGCGGAGCATGTTCCCGGTAGGTTCAGTAGGCGATTTTAGTTTTCAATCCGCGATCTCCGCGCTGGCCCCAGATTTTCGCCTGCAGGAACCGCGTAAGACGTTTCGCTTCACCATCAGCACCACTTTTTAGCGGAAGTGATTGTTTGACGCTGACGGAGGCCACAACCTATAATCTGGGTATCCGTTCCCACCGCAGATTTCACGCACTCATTGAGTTGCCTCGTGACCGTGTATCGCGAAGAATAGTTACCTAAGAATCACCAAGGAGTCCAATATTTCATGGCAAGATACATCAACACCCGCGTCCTAAGTCTCGCACTGGTCCTGGTCTGGGGAGTTTCCGCCGCCCGCGCGCAGGCACCCGCCGCCGGCTCGCCTGCCGGTAATAAGGTAGGCATTGTCAGCATCCAGGACGCCATTGCAAACACCAATGAAGGCAAGAAAGAATTGGACGCCCTGCAGCAAAAGTTCGCTCCCAGACAGGCGGCATTGCAGACCCAGAATGACGAACTGGAAAACCTGAAGAAACAGCTCCAGGCCCAGAGCGACAAACTGAGCGATGAAGAGCGCGGCAGCCGCGTTCGGTCCGCCACTGAGAAGCAGAAGAGCCTGCAGAGAAGCG
>DASXIL010000645.1:0-4650 GCA_036497985.1 Candidatus Angelobacter sp.
CGTTGAACTTCCTGCGGCGGACCGCCCTACTTCGGCGGAAGAGAAGTCCCTGGCAAAGTGCGTGTCCGTGGACATCTATTTTGGTTTTGGGCAGCCTGCCGATCCCGCGAAAGCGCGTAAATGCGCCTATGCAGAGATGGATCGCGACGCCAAAGCGCCGATCGGGGGGAAAGCCATCCTGATGATGGTCTACGCGAATGGCAATGGCGCGGCGCGCAATTTTGACGCCGCTCTCAAGCTGGCTTGCTCGCTCGGCGGAGCTCCCGGGGATGACGCGGGCCGCGTTTATCAACTGGACCGGCTGAAGAAACAAAACTGGACTGGCAATAACTTCAGCGTTTGCGACCACAGCAGTGGCCGCGAAATGTATGAGCAATGCGCGATCCTGAGCGAGCGCTTTGACAAGATTGAACGCGACCAGAAGTTCAATGAGCTTACGTCGGCATGGAAACCGGCGGAGAAGAAGGCCTTCAAGACATTCATGGACGAAGCCAACCGGTTTTATGAGGTCCAGGCAAAGAACGGCGTAAACCTGGAAGGCACATTTGAAATCCAGGAAGAGATATTCTTCAAAAACAATCTACTCTTGTCACTGCAAGCATTGGAGCGCGGCGAGCTGCCCGGTTACACAGCGGCAGAATTCCAGCGCGCTGAAGCCGCAGAGAACGCTGCCTATCAGCGCACGCAGACTGGCAGTGACACTCAATGGGGTACGGTGACGCGGCAGAGCGTCCAGAAAAGCGAAGATGAGTGGCGCCGTTATTGCAGCGCATGGATCGCCTTTGGCCGGCAAAAATATCCAGGCGTTTCCGAACAGAACTGGAAAGCCTGGCTGGATACCGATCGCACGGTGATGCTGAACAGGTTTTAACACTAGGCGATCAGGCCGCGCTGGGGCTGGCGTCATCGTCGTTATCGAAGAAGCTGCGATTGCCCGTTCTGCGGTCGCCTGAAAAGAACTTTTTCAATATTGCTTTGGCGGATGCGAGAAGCGATCTGCGCGACGCGCCGGATGCACCGGCAGCTTTTTCATTCTCATTGCCGCTCTTGCTTTCCCATTCGTAACGCGAGCTGCGCACCTTTTGCGCTTTGGCGGCGGGGCCCTGGGCGGCCTGAACGGGAACGTTCGGTGTTTCATTCTTTGGGTCGTTCATCAACTAATTTCCGGCTCCTTCATAAATCATTTCGAGAATTTTTGATGAGGCATGAGAGCTGAATAGTTGCATCGCGGTTAACTTACTGAAAACAAAATAGATTGAGCGGGAGTTCATTCTTGAAACGGGGCAGAAAACTGCATTTGTTTACACAACTTAATAACATATCTGCAGCATCCAATCTGAGTTGGTTCGGGTTCCCATTCATGAGCACTAGCAAGCGGAAATTGCGCCTAGTCAAATCGCAGACCAATATGTCAAAGAAAACGGAGCAATTTCGCTGCGGAGATAAAATACTGGAAAGCGGCATTTACCGCGTTTATCACGGAAACCATCGCCTGCCGCATGAAGTTACCCTGCTGCGCGACCAGCTATTTCCCAAGTGCGTTAAATGCGAAAACTCGGTTTATTTTGAGTTGGTGCGCAGCGCTCCGGATATCACTCTGGCCCCATTCAAGGTTGCGCTCTACGCCCTGCCTGCCAACGACGAAGAAGAAGATTTCACCGTCGCGCTGTAAGTCCTGCCCATCCCTTTCCAAGTTTTTAGCGAAAAGAGAAATATTGCGGCTGCCGCTTGACCTCTGACATCTATTCGTAAAAGATCACCCCCTGATCTCGTGTTCCATAAAGGAGCCCCCATGGCAGCAACATCTCCGCCGGCAAGTGATTCCAGCCGGGAACTTCTGCGTCACACCCTGGCAGCGCTGGCCTACCGCGCAGGAAAGACGTTGCGCGATGCGCCGGAGAGTTTCGCCACGTTCAGCACCGGCGAAAAAGGCCGTACGCCCGTCCAGATCCTGGCCCACATGGGCGATCTTTTTGACTGGGCGCTCTCAATCGCGCAGGGGAAACAGGCATGGCATGATTCGGCGCCACTGCCATGGCAAGGGGAAGTAAAGAGATTTTTCAAAACTCTGGAGGCCTTTGACGGCTATCTGGCGTCAGGCGCTCCGCTCGCTGCTTCGCCGGAAAAGCTATTTCAAGGCCCGATTGCCGACGCTCTCACGCACACAGGACAGATCGCCATCCTACGTCGCATGGCGGGCTGTCCGATGCGCGGCGAGAATTACTATCGCGCGGAAATTGTTGCCGGACGCGTGGGCCCAGACCAGGCCGCCCCGGTGAGCGAGTTCTGATCTGAAGCAACTTTGTTCTTCCTGCTCCGCACTGCTGGGGTTATAGTCAACCAATCCCATGAAGAACTTCTTGACGGCTTGTTTCCTGGCCTTGCTTGTGGCCGTGCCGGCTGTGGCCCAAACGGAACGAATTTCTTCCTTTGATTCCCGCATTACCGTAAATACAGACGGCAGCATGCAAGCGATTGAAACCATTGTGGTTGAATCTGCAGGCATCGACATCGTTCACGGTATCTATCGCGACTTCCCCGTACGATACAGGGACCACGCCGGCAACCGTTATTCCGTGCTCTTTGATATCGTGCGTGTCCGCCGCGACGGTGCTGCAGAGTCTTACCACACTGAGGATCAGACCGATGGCGTCCGGGTTTACTTCGGCAGCTCCAGTTTTGACCTGCCGCCCGGCACCCACACCTATCAATTCACTTACCGCACCAATCGCCAGCTCGGTTTTTTCCGCGACCACGACGAACTCTACTGGAACGTTACCGGCAATGCATGGAAGTTTCCCATCGACGCAGCTACTGCGACGGTGTTTCTGCCGCCCAATGTGCGCGGACTGGTGACGGACCTAAGCGGCTATACGGGTTATCAAGGCGAAAAAGGACAAGCCTATACGGCCCGGCGCGATGAGGACAGCAATCCCACATTTCGCGCCGAAAATCTTACGCCTTCGCAGGGGCTTACCATTGTGGTGACCTGGCCCAAAGGCCTGATTGCCGAGCCGACGGCGGAACAAAAGCGCGCATGGTTCATCGCTGACAACAAGTCAATGATCTTCGGACTCGCCGGTTGGATCGTGGTCCTTCTCTACTACGTGATGATCTGGGGCATGGTGGGCAAAGATCCGGCGCGCGGCACCATCGTTCCCCTGTATGAGCCGCCGGACAACATGTCACCCGCCGCCATGCGCTTTCTTGAACGCATGGGCTTTGACGAAAAAACCTTTACAGCCGCAATCATGGGCCTGGCCGCCAAGGGCTATCTCACCATTGAGCAGGATGAATCCAAGACGTACAAGCTGGCGCGTAAAAAAAACGCTACAGACAAAGAGGGCAGTCTTTCCGCGGATGAGAAGAGCCTGGCACGAACCTTGTTTGAAGATGGCAGCCCGCTGGTCCTGAAAAACGAAAATCATGAGTTGCTGGCGCGTGCCAGCAAAGACTTAGAAACAAACCTGCATGCCACCGTGGAGAAAATCAGCTTTCGCACCAATGCACGCTACCTCTGGCCAGGAATTATTTTGTCAGTGCTTACGATTGCAACCGTTGTCTTGCTGACAGGGGGGTCGCAACTTGCGGTGGCGCTCTTCATGTCCGTCTGGCTCACGGGATGGAGCTTTGGCGTCTATATGCTGGTGAGCAGCGTGGTCCGCGCATGGAAGAGCGTGCGGACTGAAGGTGTGCTGGGCGCCGGACAGGCTGGATTTCTTACCCTCTTTAGTATCCCGTTCATTATTGGGGAATGCCTGGGGCTGGGCGCGTTGATTTGGGCTTGTGGTCTGGCCGCGACCGGCATTATTGCCGCTGCTATCGCTATCAATGTGATTTTTCATCATTTATTGAAAGCTCCCACATTGGCCGGACGCGCCCTGATGGACCGCGTGGAAGGCTTCAAGATGTTCCTGAAAGCCGTGGACGCCGATCGGCTGCAAACCATGACGCCTCCCGACAAGACACCCCAACTGTTCGAGCGCTTTCTTCCCAACGCTTTTGCGCTGGGGGTTGAACATGCCTGGGCAGAGCAATTTTCCCAGGTGCTGGCACAGGCCGCAACGGTTGGCGCAGCCGGCAGCGGCGCAAGTTATTCACCTTCGTGGTATTCCGGCGCGGCTTTCACGTCATTCGCGGCATCGGACTTTGCATCGAACTTCAGTAGTTCGTTTTCCAGCGCCATTTCATCTTCTTCCGCGGCTCCCGGATCATCTTCCGGATCTGGTGGTGGCGGCGGTTCTTCAGGAGGTGGTGGTGGCGGCGGAGGTGGAGGCGGTTGGTGATCCACGCAGTCCCAAAAGAGCGCCAAACACCGGATTGAGGCCCCTGTGACTGCCGTCACAGACGAAAAATAGTCCTTCACGGACACTTATGCTTCGTGGAGGTTGCGATGAAATTTACCAGAGTGCTCTTAGGGGTATTCGCGCTGCTTCTGTCCGGAGCGGCAATTACTCTTGTTTCCCAGGAAAAACACTCCCCGACGAACGCGAGTTACACTTACGCTCCAACCAGCGAGCAGACCACGCGTGGCTGGGTGGTTGAGACAAAAGATTTTCAGTGTCCCGTGACCGGCACGGTCGGTTCGCACATCACCGTGAAAAATGAGACCTGAAGCATTGAGGTCCATCTGGCGCCCACTTCATTCAT
>DASXIL010000646.1:0-6898 GCA_036497985.1 Candidatus Angelobacter sp.
GTTGGTGCATCGCGTATTTAGCGATGAGCAGTTCGCGGCGGAGGTTGAGACATACGTGCGGAAGCTGGCGACGAAGTCGGCTTCGGCCATCATGCTGTCGAAGCGATTGCTCTACAACATGGATTCAATGTCATTTGAAGCGGCGTTGCAGGCGGGCGTGGAGATCAATGCGATTGCGCGGCTGACAGAAGATTGCAGGCAAGGCATGGAGAGGTTTTTGAAGAAGAAGACGTGAGCTGTAGAGGCATTCTCAAGAGAACTCCCTGATGCGGTTTGGCAAAGCAAAAATCTTCGGGGTCTTTCGACTGCGGCCTTGCTCCCTTCGGTCGTTCGGCCTCCGCTCAAGATGACAAAACTTATTTTGGGGCCATGCGGATTGCGCCATCGAGGCGGATAGTTTCTCCGTTGAGCATGTTGTTCTCAATAATGTGCTGCACCAACGCCGCGAACTCCGGCGGCTTGCCCAATCTTTGCGGGAAAGGAACCTGCTGACTGAGGGACTGCTGCGCTGCTTCCGGCAATGCGCCGAGCAGAGGCGTGTGAAAAATTCCGGGAGCGATGGTACACACGCGGATTCCTGAACGGGCCAGTTCACGCGCCAGAGGCAAAGTCATGCCGACGATTGCGCCCTTGGACGCTGAATATGCGACCTGGCCGATCTGCCCTTCATAGGCGGCGACCGAAGCGGTGGTGATGATCACACCACGACCGTTGTCTTCGTCGGGCTGGTTGGCCGCCATGGCGTTTGCGCCGTGGCGAATAACGTCAAAAGTGCCAACAAGATTGACCTGGATGGTGCGGATAAATTTTTGCAGGTCGTGCATGCCATTCTTGCCCAGCAGCTTTTCAGCAATGCCGATGCCGGCGGTGGCGACAAGAATATGCAGGCCGCCGTGCTGTTTGACGGCGGTTTCAACCGCGGCAGCGACTTGAGCGTCGTCGGTGACGTCTGTCTTGAGGAACGTTAGGCTGGAGCCGAGTTCCTGCGACAGTTCATTGCCACCTTTTTCATTCACGTCTGCGATCACAACCTTGGCGCCATTTGCCGCGAGCATGCGGACTGTGGCCGCGCCCAGCCCCGATGCGCCGCCGGTAACCAGCGCGCTTGAACCTTTAATCTTCATTGCGTCTCCATTTTCGTTTAGCAGAATCTTTTTGGCCGCGAACTAACGCGAAATGAACGCGAATTTCAATCATATCGATTCGTCTTGATTCGCGTGCTTTTTGTTGATTCGCGGCTAAATTCGTTTTGCTCTCTAGTTCAGCCGCTCGATGATGGTGGCGTTGGCCATGCCGCCGCCTTCGCACATGGTCTGCATCCCGTAGCGACCGCCGCTGCGCTCAAGCTCGTGCACCAGCGTGGTCATTAATCGAGCACCGCTCGCGCCGAGCGGATGTCCCAGCGCAATCGCGCCACCGTTGACGTTTACGCTCGAAAGATCGGCTTTAGTCTCGCGCTGCCAGGCCAGCACCACGCTGGCGAAGGCTTCGTTGATCTCTACGCGGTCCATGTCTTGAAGCTTGAGGCCGGAACGTTCCATGATTTTGCGCGTTGCGGGAATCGGTGCGCCCAGCATAAGGACCGGATCTTCAGCAGCGAGAGCAAACTCGACGAAACGCGCCATCGGTCTGTATCCTAATCTTTCCGCAACGCTGCGTTCCATGATCAGCACGGCAGCGGCGCCATCAGTGATTTGCGATGAGTTCGCAGCGGTGACAACGCCATCGGCTTTGAAGACGGTTTTGAGCGTGGCCATTTTTTCCAGCGAGGTATCGGCGCGTATGCCTTCGTCGCGCGAGACGTTCACTGTGCCCTGCTCGGTTTCAATCGGCAGAGGCAGAATCTCACGGCAGAACCATCCTTGTTCTGTGGCATGGGCCGCGCGGCGATGGCTTTCCAAACTGCACTGATCCAGGCATTCGCGCGTGAGCTTGTAACGTTCAGCCAGCATTTCCGCGCTGATGCCATGGTTGAAATGGATGCCGTTGTAGCGTTTCATCATCGAGGGACCAAACGGCTTGCCAGGACCGTTGGCGGCGGAAGCGCCCATGGGAACGCGCGTCATACTCTCAACGCCGCAGCCGATGGCGATGTCATAACTGCCTGCGATTACCCCCTGAGCGGCAAAATGAATGGCCTGCTGGCTGGAACCGCACTGGCGATCGACCGTGGTGCCGGGAACGGATTCAGGAAAGCCTGCAGCAAGAACAGCGTTGCGTCCGACGTTAGCGGTCTGCTCGCCGACCTGCATCACGCAGCCGGCAATCACGTCGTCAATACGCGCGGGATCAAGTTTATTGCGCGCAACGAGACCTTTCAGCGTGAAGCCGAGCAGATCGACAGGGTGCCAGGCTTTCAACATGCCGTCGCGCCGGCCCAGCGGCGTGCGGACTGCATCAACAATCACAGCTTCTCTTTTCATTTTGTCGCTTTCGCTCCAAACCGCTTTTGCAGCGTGGCAGTTCTTAAATTGCTTCAGCCCTTGGGCAGGTGGCTGGGCGCGTGGTCGGCTTCGCCACGGTTGCTGCGCTCAATCCTGTTACGCCGCGGCGCTGGCTTTCTGATCAAAATCGGCGAAGCCTTTGCCTTCTTCTGCAAGGCGTTTCAGCAACGGAGCAGGTTCCCAGAGTTCACCGTGCTGCTTGTGAAATTCGCAGATGCGATCGTAAACTTTTTCCAAGCCAACCGTGTCCGCATACCACATCGGTCCGCCACGATGTGCAGGGAAGCCATAGCCCGTGAGATAGATAATGTCGATATCGACGGCGCGCAGCGCGTAGCCTTCTTCCAGAATACGCGCGCCTTCATTCACCAACGCGTAGATGAGGCGATCGACAATTTCTTCTTTGGAGATAGCGTGCTGCTTCACGCCAGCTTCGGCCGCCCACTTGCGCACATTCTCTTCCACCGTAGGATCAAAAATTGTGCGACGGTTTTCGTCGTACTTGTACCAGCCAGCGCCGGTCTTCTGGCCGTAACGACCCATTTCGCAGAGACGATCTTCAGCAAGAGGCTGACGAACGCCGGGCTTTTCCAGGTGCTTGAATTCCTTGCGGATGCGCCAGCCGACGTCCAAACCGGCAAGATCGCCGACGGCGAGAGGTCCCATGGCCATTCCGTAGTCATACATCGCTTTGTCCACAGCTTCAATGCCCGCGCCTTCTTCCACCAGGAACTGCGCTTCACGGCGGTAAGGGCCGAACATGCGGTTGCCGACGAATCCTCTGCAATTGCCTACCAGCACGCCAATCTTGCCCAGCTTCTTGGATAGCTGCATGCACGTGGCAATCACTTCTTTGCTCGAGGCTTTGCCGCGCACGATTTCCAGCAGCCGCATCACGTTGGCGGGCGAGAAGAAGTGCGTCCCAATTACCGACTCCGGTCTCGTCGTGGCCGAAGCAATCTCATCAATGCTCAGCGTCGACGTATTGCTCGCCAGGACCGCGCCTTTTTTGCAGATCTTGTCCAGGTCGCCGAACACTTGTTTCTTCAGCGCCATGCCTTCAAACACGGCCTCCACCACCATGTCGACGGACTCAAATCCGTCATAGGTCAGCGTGGGCTTGATCAGCTTCATGCGATCGTCCATCTGCTGCTGGGTCAGGCGGCCTTTCTTCATGGTGTTCTCATAATTTTTGCGGATCGTATTCATGCCGCGATCCAGCGCAGCCTGATCGGCTTCGCGCAGCAGCACCGGGATGCCGGCATTCGCAAAGTTCATGGCAATGCCGCCGCCCATCGTCCCGGCGCCGATCACCGCCGCCGTATTCACGGGAATCGTCGGCGTCTCTTTCGGGACATCGGGAATCTTCGCTACTTCGCGCTCGCCAAAGAAGACGTGAATCATCGCCTTCGATTGATCGGAGAACAGGCATTCGGTAAACAGTTTGCGCTCGGCCTCCACGCCCTGGTCGAAAGGAAGTTTTGTCGCAGCTTCAACCGCATCAATCGCGGCCATGGGAGCCATCAGCCCGCGAGCTTTTTTCCGTGCGGCTTCGCGCGCCGCGGCAAAGATCGCGGCATTCTGCTCCGCCGATCCCAGTTTTTCATTGCGTTCACGCGTCTTGCGCGCAGGCTTGCCGGCAATCTCGCGGGCAAACGCTGCTGCGCCCGCCAGCAAGTCACCATCGATCAGCTTGTCCACGATCCCTAGAGACAGCGCTTCTTTCGCTTTAATCGGATTGCCGTCCGCACACATCTCCACGGCTTTCGCCACGCCTGCAAGCCTGGGTAAGCGCTGGGTTCCTGCTGCGCCGGGAATAATGCCAAGCTTCACTTCCGGCTGCCCCACCTGCGCGCTGGGCGACGCCACGCGATAATGTCCCGCCATCGCCAGCTCCAGACCGCCGCCAAAAGCCGTGCCATGGATCGCCATCACCACCGGCTTGCTGCAATCTTCAATGCGGGTCAGCAGCGGCACAAACGCAATCCCGCCGCGCGTCTTGCCCGACGTCATCTTGCCAAACTCTTTAATGTCCGCGCCGGCCACAAACGTTTTGCCGCCGCCAATCAGCACCGCCGCTTTTACCGTCGCGTCTTTATCAATCTGCTCAATCGCTTCAGAAATGCCTTCCGGCACTCCGGGGCTCAGCGCGTTCACCGGCGGATTGTTGATCGTAATAATGGCAATGTCGTTATCTTTTGTAAGCTGGACCAGATCGCTCATGGGATTCTCTCTTTAACGCACAGGATGATCGGGTAAAGTCTATTGAATGGCCATTCAGTCCGTCAAACGCGGGGAGAATCTCACCACTGATTAACACTGATAACACTGATCAGAAAAAGCTTAACCACAAAGGACACGAAGAAGCACAAAGAAAACCTTTGAAACGCGGAGGAACGGGGGAAGCAGAGGAAAAGAGCCTGCTTCTTTTCCCGATCACTGTCATCCGTGTTAATCAGTGGTAAATTGCCTTTCCGATTCCGGCGATGATTTTGATTTTTCCTTTGTGTTCCTTCGTGTCCTTTGCGGTTAAGTTTTTATCCATTCATCTGTGGTAGGAGTTTACCCACAAGCTTGCTCAGCTCCAGCACTTCCAACGGACACTCCGGCCAGTTATGTTTCCAGCAGACAATCATGTCGCAGCCTTCGATGCGGTGCCCGTGCTTGAGAAAGTTGCGGCTTTCAAATTCAAACTCAATTCTCAATCGCTGCCATTTTCCCGCCATCACCTGGCGAAGGGCTTCGCAGTCGGGAAACTCGGATTGCAGCAGCGTGACTATGTAGCCCAGCTCTCGCACCAATACGCCGAACAGAAAGACCACGCCCAACTCGTTCGTCGGCGCATGCGCCAGAGGGCACATATTCATCGGCGTGCCATAGATAGGACGGTTGGTAAAAACCTCGCCAGCCGGCCCCGGAGGCAACGGAAATATACTTTCGGTGGCCGGCCAGTTCAGCTCTTTATCCTCCCTGGCCAGGGCCATCACGTCCGGCCACTGCTGTTCCAGGCCATGCTCCTGGGCGTGCCGCAACATCAAATGTGGAACGCGCCGCCATCTTCCGCAGCGCGCCTGCAATGCCTTTGCGCCGAAGCGACCGTTTTGCGCGTATTGCACGTAGGTGGGGAGCTTTTGCAGCTTGTGAGCCACGGCCGCCCAGTCCTGAAACAAAGCTTCAATGGGGATCCGATGGTTCCTGCCGGTTTCCATGCCCAACTCAGCCAAGGCATTTGTGTACATCGTAAAATGGGTGCGCACACCTCTGCGGCTCACCGCAGTTTGGGTATGCAACTCTTCCAAGCTTGGGACGCGTCCCAGTTTTTCCGCCAATCCCTTGATCGCCGTCAATATCTCTTCTCTGGTCATCGCCTTTTCTCCAGTAAGAACTTGTTTGGCACAGGCCAGCTACACAACCTGGCGGCTAGCAGCTAAAAGCTTCCTGAAGACACTTTTACCTGTGCATTGCTGATGATTTTTTAGGATTTAATATGTACAGCTTTCGGGCTGGATTCCCCGATGACGGCGATTTCGCGCGATCCCGGCGATTACCCGATTTTTGGTGTCTCGACGCTCTCTGTGACCCAAACGATGGGTCGGCGATGATCGCGTGGTTGCAGGCCTTTTTGGGCTTCCCGCCTCCATCTTTGGGATTCCCCCGGCTTCGCTCCTGCTGCCTGTTTAGTGACGGTTCGCCGCTGCCGCTCCCGGCGAGAACCTAAAGCGCATGTTAAACAAAAGGCGAACAGAAGTCAATAGGGTAGGAAAAATAAATAGTTATCAGACTTGTAATCGTGTTATCCCCTAAGTTGTTAATTTCAAGGGACCAATTGCTGATTCCTCGGATCCGGGACACTTGACAAAAAACAGCGCTAAGGAACAGCTCTTTCCTCTCGGGGCGCGCATTCAGGGGGATAAGAATAACGCAAGATTCAACTCCCCCGCTTGAGAATGAATTGGTCGGCCTTAGCAGACGATTTTCGAACTTTCTGCAGCAGACCACATTCCGACGCGCAGATCAGTTTGCTGGCTTGGCAAGGGTTTGGCGATTGCAAGGGGGCTACCGGACCACGCGAACTGCGCGACGGATGCGCAAATGCAATACGAGGTCCGACGATTGGGGAAGTATCTCGGTAATCGCCGGAATGTCAATGACTTAAGGGAGCCTCCCTCCCTCAAGTTGGTTCAAGGCCGGTCAATGTCGGGCAGAAGAAATACCGGCTTAAATGGTAGGGAAATGGTAGGAGCAGGCATTCAGAGTTCCAGGCAATGGCCGCTCTGAAAGGAAAGGTGAGACTTTCTGGACGCGGCTGATAAACTGTCTTAAATCTCAGGACAGACTTGGGGGGGAAGACGTTGGCTAAAGGCGAGCTCCTGAAGAAGCTGTTTGTCAGTTATGCGCGAGGAGACTCCGAACTCTTTCGTTCTACTGCCATGCAGATAATCTCTGAAGAAGAG
>DASXIL010000647.1:0-10420 GCA_036497985.1 Candidatus Angelobacter sp.
TGGCATTCTGGCGTTGATAGCCGGGAATATTCAGGGTAAGTAACCCAGGCGCATAACTGATGCAGTACACGCAAACCATCAGCCCCCATTGAATGCGGGAGGCACGGTCAAGAAAGCCAGTCGTCTCCCAGGCCAAAGCAAGGCGGATGGGCACAAACAGGAACGCATAGACGGGGATAAGAATGACGGCCAGCCCGTACCAGCCCTCATACCAGAACCAGTATTGCAAAGGAGTAAACACAAAGAAAGACCAGAAAAGCGTACGATGGTCGGCGCGCTCGGTGCTGATGAGACTCACGTATTCGCGCAGGGTAAGCACCGAGACAAAAGCAAACAGCAGCATGGATCCGGCCGGACCAATCACGAAAGAGATGGAAAAGATTCCGATCATGATCCACCACGCGCGGATTCGGGCATTCAGATTGTCGATGGTGGCTTTGCGGTCTTCAGACGTCGCACGGCGTGAAAGCACGAAGCCAACCAGACTGGCGATCACCAGACCTCCAATAACGCCGTTGAGGATCAAGAGCATCTGGTGATCAAGCTTGAAGTTCATGCTTCCCTCAATGCGCAGACAGCCTCATGCGCCTTTCGCAGAAAAGATTCCTTCGTCTCGTCTTGTCCAAGTTTCAAGCCCGGCCCAAAGATCACACGGCTGATCACCGGCACCGGCAAAAACTCCCCTTTAGGCAGGATCCTGTTTAGGTTTGAGAGATACACCGGTACAAACTGCACGTCTGGCCTCGTTGCCCACAGGTAATAAATGCCGCTTTTAAATGGCCCCACTTCCAATCCATTGCCGCGCGTGCCTTCAGGAAAAACAATCAATGAGTTTCCCTCTTCCAGAGCTTGAAAAAGTTGCTCCAGAGTATTGCGGGCGGCTGTAGCGCGATCACCGTCCGCTATTTTGCCGCCGCGTTCCACCAGCACTGCATGGAATGCATTCACGGCGATGCGCTTCCTCAATCCGGAGTTCCAATAGTCTTTCGCAGCGACCGGGCGGGTATTGGAACGCAATTTTTGCGGTAGAACAGACCAGAGCACAACGAAATCGAGATGGCTGGTGTGATTTGCGAAATAGATGCGCTGCCGGGTAGAAGGCCGTACATTGACCCACCGAACCGAAGGCCCAGCGAGTGCCCTGGCGCACGCCGCAATAAAGCTCGCAGAAAGCGCACTCAACGGGACTCCAGCTCCCGTGCAATTCGAACTGTGCGAAGCCAGATGGTTGCAACGCAACCAATATTGATCAAGATCAGGGCCGCCCAGAACACTGTGCCGACGCTCCAAAAGCTGGTTTCAAAAATTGAGAGCACGCACGCTGTCGTCAGCACAGCCATGCGATGCTGCTTGGCCATTGGCCCGGCAAAGCTTTGCTTAAGCCCGGACGCGCCTCCCAGCATGCGCACGTAAGCCGTAAAAATGGCCAATGCGGCGCCGATGAAACCCAGTTCCACGCCGAAAGCATGCGTTTGGGCAGCGTAGCCCAAACCAACAAAAATCAGGCCATCCGCAATGCGATCCGGGAGATCGTTAAAAACTTCACCGGACTTAGTTTTGCGGCCGCCTTCAATCGCAACCATACCATCCAGCAAGTTACATAGCAGCCGTCCCTGGATTCCGGCAACTGCCATGACCAATACCGCAGTACGTGCTGAGCCAACGACGTTCGCTGAGAAATACAATGCCGCGCTAGCACACGCCGCGAAGAAAACGCTCGTCACTGAAATTCCATTCGGCGAGACGTGCGCTTTTACCAGCAGCTGGGCGAGCAAGTTGGCCCAGGCTGCCTGCCGGCTCTTTAGCGGCCTTCGGGCAATTTCTGTTTCCATAAAATATATAGCGTGAGAATAGTCTTGTTATAACATTGGGCAGCAAATAGACGAGAAACTTTCCTCCAAAATTGTTTGCAGCAATGGAGTTGGAGTACTCCACTGAGCACTATGGGTTCATGGATAGCGAAATCGTTGGGAATCAGTGCGGCAGTAGCGCTTGTAACCGGTGTTGGGTTCTACCTGTTTTTTAATATCCATAGAGAACTGGAAATTCAACCGGCTTATGCCTATCGGTTGGCCGTAGTCGCATTCGTCCTGAGCGCGATCGTTAGTATGATCTATTTCCGCACACAGCGTAATCGCTAGATCCCATGACAATTCCTCAGCCAAGCTTTCATGTTTAAGGCGAGGATTCGGGTAACGTGTTAGTTGGAAACTCGTGGATAAGAAGCGTTTTGTCTCAAAGAGAGACGCAATTGGGGTCTGTTCCGAGGCCACGATTTCCAGGTCGAAAAAATCTAGGCGAACAGAGCTGGAACTAGCAAATTTTGTCAGACACCCTAAGCTGTTGATTACGAAAGTCTCTGCCCAGAAATGCCCCAGTGTTCCGTAAATTTATGAAAATTCAGGTAAATAGCTGGGTACAGATGCGGCAGCTCTGGTTTAGAATTTGTCATCTAATGCCGATGTTGTATGTGTCTGACATCTGCACGCAAAACAGGACCCGATGAGCGCTAAGAAGATTTTAATCACTTCGTCGATTTTCCTGATGGCGCTAGCCGCCACAGTGTCGGCTTCTGCCACCAGCCGCTATACCGCAAGGCATCACCGCGGGCACGTTCGCCGCGTAGCCTGGAACCCCGTCCTAAAAGGCTCCATGGATTCCATGGTCCGCCAAAACGAAGAAATTGACCGCCTGCAGCTTCCGCGGATTGCGGACAATGATCAGCTCCTGGAACTGGAACGCACGCAGGAACTGGTGCCGATCCAGGAAAGCCGCGCACTGCACGTGAGTCCGTCGCTTCAGGCCGACAAGAAATATTGCCGTCCGTGGTGCAATCAGTTTCTCCAGGACATGAGCGAAGCCTATTTCAAAGAATTCCGCACGCCGCTGCAGGTAAATTCCGCGGTGCGCACCATGGAACAGCAGCAGAAGCTTCGCCGCCACAATGGCAATGCGGCGCCGGAAATGGGTGAACATGCTTCTTCCCACCTGGCCGGCATCACCGTTGATCTGGCCAAGCGCGGATTGACGCGCGCCCAGCATGCCTGGATTGAAGATTACCTCAAGAACCTGCGCGATCAGGGACTGGTGGAAGCTGCGGAAGAGCGCCGGCAGGCCTGCTTCCACGTGATGGTTTCAGATCGTTATACCGAATGGCGTGAGGCGAACCAACTGGCTGATAAAATTGCCAGAGAATGAACCTAAAACGTTCGCTGGCATGCTTTCTCCTGCTTTCAGGCTTAACATTCGCACAACATCCAGCTCCACATAAAAAGACCGCGAGGGCCGCGCCAGTAACGCGGCCTAAGGCTGATCCAGTCGCAACAATCCACCAGTCTGCCCTCATCGTAGACACCCACGCGGACACGCCACAACGCTTCCTGGATGAAAACTTTGACCTCGGCCAGAACACGCCCATAAGCGAAGGTCATATCGATCTGGACAAGATCAAGCAGGGCAATCTGGGAGCGGAATTCTTCTCGATATGGGTCGAGCCGGAATTCAAAGGCCATTATTCGCAGCGCGCCATGGACCTGATTGACAGCGTGTACCAGCAGTCCGCCCGGCATCCTGACAGAATGACCATGGCGTTTTCAGCCGACGATATTGCCCGTGCCCATGCTCAGCACAAATTCGCCGCGCTGATGGGGATTGAAGGCGGCCATGCCATTGAGAATGACATGCGCCTGCTGCGCGATTTTTACCGCGTTGGCGTCCGCTACATGACGCTGACATGGTCCAACACCAATGAGTGGGCAGACTCTTCCGGCGATATCCAGAACCCCAACGTCAAACACCACAACGGCATGACGGATTTCGGCAAAGATGTGGTGCGTGAGATGAACCGGCTGGGCATGATCGTGGATATCTCTCACGTTTCCGATGCCACGTTTTACCAGGCCCTGCTGGTGAGCCAGGCGCCGGTGATCGCGTCGCATTCTTCATCCCGCGAGTTGACCAACCAACCTCGCAATATGACTGATGACATGCTTAGGGCCATGACGAACAATGGCGGCGTGGTAATGGTGAACTTCTATTCTGCGTTCATCGATGAGAATTATCGCAAGGCGTCGTCTGATCCGGAGAAAATCAAACAGCGTGACGCCGAAATTGAGGCCTACAAGAAAGCGCACCCCCACCCTGATGGCAGTCCGGTAACGTACGATGAAACGGCGGCCATTGAGAAGAAGTGGGCGGCGCAATTTCCGCGTCCGCCGCTAAAGTCGTTAATCGATCACATAGACCATGTCGCCAAAGTGGCCGGTATAGACCATGTGGGGCTGGGATCGGATTTTGATGGCGTTACTTCCCTGCCTGAAGGTATTGACTCCGTCGCAGACTTGCCCAAGATCACACAAGCTTTGTACCAGCGCGGCTATACGCGTGAGCAGATCCTCAAAATCCTGGGCGGAAACTTTATTCGCGTGATGCGTGAAGTGGAGGCCACAGCCAAGCGGCTGCAAGCGGAACGGAAAGAGTCCGATGCGCTGAGTTTTGAAGATGTTGAGCTGATGATGGGAAACCGCATAAATCAAGCACAGCTGATCGATCGCATCAAGCAGCATGGTGTAAATTTTGAATTAACGCCGGAGCGAAGGACACGACTTAAAGCTGAAAAGGTGGATGATTCAGTGCTGGATGCGATGACAAAAGCAAAGCGGAAGTAGAGACGTAGCATGCTACGCCTCTACCAAAGACTTGCGAATTCCTTGACTGTCAAACTTTCTTTTGGATTACTGCTTTGCCCCCGCCTTCCTGATGTAGATATTGCCATTGAAATTCTTGAACTGGATTTCCTGACCACCCCCGTTGATGGTCCCGCGAACATTTTTGTCGATATTCACTTTATATTTTCCGCCTTTTCCGCGATTGTCTTCCACGGTCTGCTGCGGCGCGGTGGGTTGCACTTTCACATCAAAGTCGCTATACACTTCGCCATTGTCCGTACGCATGCTGACATTGGCCTTCAGATCGGCCGGGAATGTCACGTCGATATCGCCATTGAGCGAGCTGAAGGCCATAGGCTTCTGCGGATCAATGCGATTAAAGGTCGCCATCACATGACCGTTCAGCGCATGCGCCACAACGCTGCCGCCGATATTTTTCAAATCGACTTCGCCATTCACATTGTCGATGTCTAAATCGCCATCAACTCCGTTGACGAGAATGTTGCCGTCGTTCACGGAATGTAGAGAAAGCGAGGTATGGGTTGGCACGGTAATCGTCAGGTCGATCGTGCGTTGATAGGAATCGGTGCTCACCCGCACGTTGTTATTTTCTGCTTCAATGTTCAGGCCGGTGGAAGTCATGGGAATGCGCTTCATGCCTTCAGCACGTCCGCCAGTATGGGCCTCATCGCCTCTTGCTCGTGCTTCTACTACTACCTCTTTTACATCTGCGCCTTTTACGGTAATGCTGCCGCTCACCAGGTGAGCGCGAAGCGTTACGGGCCGCGAAGGATCGGTGAGGGGTACGGTGACCTTATTGTCAGACTGGGCGTAAAGAGGCTGCGCCAGTGCGAACAAGACTGCTGCAGCGATTGAAGTAATGTATTTATTAGACTTAAAGTAATAGTTCATATATTTAGTTTTCCTTGGTTTACTCATGGCGCTCAAGAATGCGTATGTCGCCATTCAAATTTTCTGCCTTGATCTCTGGCCCGCCGGAGCCGACGCGGCCTCCGGTAAATCTGTCTGACCGAAACACAAACTTGGCGCCATGCCGCTCACTGCTCACCGGTTGGGCCGGCAGCGACGCCATTTCAAAGTCGCTATAGACCGCCCCGTTCATGGTCTTAAAGCGGAAGTCGCCGGATAATCCGCGCACAAAGTAAAGTTCCACATTGCCATTGATGGTGGCGAAGTCAGACTTCTCGCGCGGATTCTCCCGAAATGAAACCTTCACTGGCCCATTGACCGTCTTGGCCACTCCCGAGCCAGCAACATTCTTCATATCAATGCCACCATTCACGTTGTGGACGGAAAAGTCGCCGGTTACATCCTGCACGCTGACGTGGCCTGAATTGACGGTCTTTAGCTTGACTTCAATGTTCCGCGGCACCTGAAGTTGGAAATCCATCTTCACCTTGTAGCCGCGATCGCCATGCCAGTTGGTGCACCCATCGTTGCCGTTCTCACATTTGCAGCGGAAAGGTCCGTTCACGTAGAGCTTTAAGAAATCCGGCTGGTCGGTGATGTCGAGCGTGACTTCTTTCTTAGCCGCGTCCATGCGGTCTTTGGACTCAGCAGAGATTGTCTTGTTGACGACCAGTTGGACCTGATCGCTCTGCCCGCCTGTGACCTCAATCGATCCAAAGATGTTGTCGATCTCCAGAATCTTGTGCGCGGCAGTGAGATTAAAAGTCTTACGAATCGTCTCTTTCTCCTCCAGCCGCATGCTTGAATCAGAGTCATCGTCATCACCCGCTGCATGAAGCGGGCCAGCGAACGACGGCAAGAACAGCAAACCAATGGAATACATCAGAATGAATGCAAGAAACTTTTGTCTAGTCACGGTCTCCTCCGATTTCTCAGTAATAGCGATCTCTCGCTGCGCTCGGGATAAAAGCTTAGTTCAATTGCTGGATTCCCCAATCCACGCGTTTCTTTACCGTGGGATTGACGTTTGGGTCCTGCTGAAATTTTCTAAATTGCGGCACTGCGCTCTTGTCATGCAGGTCTACCAACAGATCGATCAGTGCTACTTGCACCATGGGCGACTGCGTGGTCTGCAGCACGTCGACCAACTCGCGACGCACTTCAGGCCGGTCAGCATAGCGGCTCAGGGCATCCAGAGCGGCCAAGCGCACGTCCACGTTATTGTCAAAACGTACGGTGTGCATCAACGCGCCCATCACCTTTGGGTCTGGCTCCGGCAAGCGCGTGGTCCAACTCACGCCTTCCAGCCGCTGGGTGGCGGACTGTTGCTGCAACATTGAAAGCGCGACGGTTTGCCGTGTCGCAGCAAGTTCGCCTTGCAGATCCGCCAGCTGTTTTTGTACTTCGGGGTTTGCACCGCCGTCAGCATGTTTGCCGATGAAATATCCGCAGGCCAGAAAGAGACATGCCCACACAATTCCGGCAGCAGGCACTTGCTTCCAGTTGCCAAGCCCCCACAACATCGGAACAGGAGTCTTGGTTTTCTCCGCCGCCAGACTGCTTTTTTCCCAGCGGCCTTCCTGATAACTCTCAAGCATTGCTTGAAAGCGCGATTCCAGCGCTGGGCTGGGCTGCTCTTCCGGCAACAGCGCCAGCTTCTTCCACAAAACAGCTTCTTCGCCGCACGCGGCGCACTCCGCCAGGTGCTTTTCCACCACTCCTGCACGGTCAGCGCTCAGCCTGCCCTGCAGATAATCCGGTAACAATTCGCCAATTTCTTCGCAGTTCATTGCACACTCCCGGGCGCAGGCCATCTCCCCTGCCTTCCCTTGCCGTGTAATCCTTTTCCGCTTTTAAGCTGCTGGAATATTTGCCGCAGGTCCTGCAACGCGCGATGGACGCGGGTTTTCACCGTCGCCACCTCACAGCCCAGCAGTTGGGCGATCTCTTCATACTTGAGGTCCTGGAAGCGGCTCAGAACCAGGACTTCGCGCTTGTCTTCCGATATCTGCATGAGCGCGCTGTGCAGCAGCAGCGCTTCCTGGCTTTGCTGGGCCGTATCAACGGGCGCGACCGCTGGTGACATTTCAGTTTCAAAGCTTGTCTCAGGCCGCCGCTTTCTCAGCAGGTCAACACGAGCATTACGAGCTATCTGGTACATCCACGCCCGGAACGCTGTTTCCGGTCGATAGCTGTGCCGATATTTGAGGATCCGGAAAAAGACTTCCTGCACCAGATCTTCACTCGCTGTGCGGTCGCCGGTCAGCTTCAAGTGGAAGTTGAATAGAGGCACGTGATAGCGCTCAAATAACACGCCCAGCATCTCGCCAACGCCGCTGCGTACCTGCGCCATAAGTTCTTCATCGGACATCGAATTTGCCATCGGTGGCGGCAGGCGGTTATTTGTCCTTTCAAGGATGATTACTGAGGGCAGCAGAAAAGGTTCCCATTGATTTCTGTCGCTTCGCTCCAACCCGTCGGAGATTTTCTTCCTCTCTGATCATTTATGCGCCTGAAGCACGCCCGTTCGGCGCGGGGTCGGCCTCGCGGCGGTTTCCCGCCTAAGAGCCTTTACATACTGTCGCCTCTCCATTTCTAATATTCGGTTACGTCCATACAAGGAGAGAGACGAATGGTGACTCGTGCAGCGTTGATTCTACTGTGTTTGGGCCTTGCCGCTGGAGCACAGAGCAAGCCGAAAACTCCAGCTACAGGAGCGGCCCCTCAAGCTGGAGCAAAGACGGCCAGTAAAGCCACGCCGGCCAAGGCTTCCCCCACAGCCATCATCCATACTTCCGCCGGGGACTTGAAATGCACGCTTTTCCCGGCCCAGGCGCCTAAAGCGGTAGCCAATTTTGTGGGACTGGCCAAAGGCACCAAGCCGTGGAAAGATCCGGCCAACGGCAACACAGTGCATGGAAAACCTCTATACGATGGCACGATCTTTCACCGCACAATTCCTGAATTCATGATCCAGGGCGGCGATCCTTCAGGTACCGGCAGCGGCGATGTTGGCTTTGAGTTTGAAGATGAATTGCATCCCGACCTGCTCTTTGACAAACCGGGACGGCTCGCCATGGCGAATCGCGGGCCCAATACCAACAGCTCGCAATTCTTTATTACGGAGAAGGAAGTTCCCTTCCTCAATCCCTGCCTGGATCCCAACGGATGCATGGGTGGCCGCCGTGCTCCCAACAGCGGCTATACCATCTTTGGCCAGTGCGATGACGATAGCGTGGAGTTGGTAAAGAAAATCGCCCGGATGCCTTGCGGCGGAACGACGTGCACAGGCAACAATAGCCGTCCGCAGAACCCGGTAAAGATCACGCACATTGAAATTCAGGGTGCGGGCGCGGGATCAAAACCAGCCGCGAAGAAGTCCACGGGAACAAAAGCTACGGCAGCGCCCAAGAAATAAACAGGATCAAACGACAGCAGAAGATTTTATTGAGAGGAATAATTCATGGCACGCCAATCTGGCACGTACGCGATTTTTGATACCACTGAAGGCAAGATTGTTTGCCGCCTTTTTGAAAAAGAAGCGCCCATTACCACCAAGAACTTTACCGATCTTGCTGAAGGCAAGCGAAGCTGGAAAGACAGCGTGAGCGGCAAGAGCGGCGATGGCCCACTCTACAGCGGGACCATTTTTCATCGGGTAATCCCAGATTTTATGATCCAGGGCGGCGACCCCAGTGGCACCGGCATGGGCGGTCCAGGATATAAATTTGGAGACGAGACCAAAGGCTCTCCGTATAAATTCGACAAACCAGGCAAGCTGGCCATGGCGAATGCCGGCCCCGGAACCAATGGCAGCCAGTTCTTTATCACCGTCGCAGCCACACCATGGCTCACCGGCAATCACACGATCTTTGGTGAAGTAGTGGAAGGCCAGGACGTGGCCGACAAGATCTCCAAGGTGAAAAAAGGCGCTCAGGACAAGCCCGTGACGCCAGTGGTGATTAATTCCATCACCATTGAACGGGCCGCATAGAAGCGCACAGCGCGGATCCAATCAAGGTTGTCATCTTTGTCGCGGCATTTCTTGCGCTGCTTCTGCTGGGGCGGAAGCTTTCAGCAATGGGTGAGCCGTCAATAACGCCAGTTGCGCCGCTTCCAGAGCCGGTCGTCGATGAGCCGGTAGCTATTGCGGCGCCGCGTTCAACGAGAAAAGAACCGGCGGTCGTCGGGGCCGAACGGCCATTCCCAATCCACGTGCCGGAAATTAAGCGCGACATAGACGGCAGATACAACCGTCCGGAATTCCTGAACTATTACTTTGAAGAGACTGATCTGGTACGCGGCCCTGAGAGTCCTGCCTCATTCTATGACGACTTTTACCTACAGGTCCGTGACATTGAAAACAGTCACACAGCGCTATACAAATATTTTGTCGCAACGCCGGCAGGGCTGCAAAAAGCCATGGACGATGAACACCTTCCAGCTCTTTATCTTTAAGAACAGTCGCTGATTGTGTCGCACTGGGATGTACCCCTCATTCTGGACGGGCGGTGAAAGATATCATGAAATCCTACACCGAAAGAAAGGACGATGAAAACCCACATGCCCTTCCGGGCGATGATGAGCAGTTCGAAACCGGCTAAAAAAAGCCGACGCATGGTGCGCCGGATGATTTGAGAGAGAAGCCTTGAAGGATTACTTTATTTCATAAAGATAGGCGTCCGGAACCAGAACTCCCCCCACACTAGTGTTCTGCAAGCGCGTTCCCTCAATGTTAGCCGCGATCGCAAATGCGCTTCGCAAAGCAGCAAAGAGAGTCGACTTGGGACTGACAACAGTAATTCGCAATCTTTGAAAATCAG
>DASXIL010000648.1:0-10969 GCA_036497985.1 Candidatus Angelobacter sp.
ATGCCGACTCTGATCGAGAACGCCGCCATACCGGAAAGCCTGCTGATGGAGCTTGCTGACACCGCATCGCGCGAGACGGTGAAGATGCTGCTGGCCAGCGCTCGCGCGCGCACCACACCGGGCGTGGTGGAAGCGCTGCTGGGAAACGCAAACCTGACACCGGAGGAAGCGCAGGAATTACAGGGCAGTGGCCATCCTGAACCGGAGACCGTTGCGCAGCAGCCGGAACAGACACTGGAAGAATTTGAAGTTGTTCCTGACCCGGAATCCGAGGCTGCATTACAAGCCTTTCAGCAGGAGCACGCCGCTGCGATTGCTGCGGAAGAAGGTAAGCCTTTTGAACTGGTGAAGGACGAAGAGCCCGCAGCAGAAACCATTGCGACGGACGCGGCAAGCGTTGGGGAAGAGAGAGAGGATCCGGCGGCGGCCGTTGCTTCGGCGACCGGTCAAACGGCGGTGGCGGCACAAGGCGCTTTCACGCGCGGCGTTCCATTGGAAAATCCTGACGAGTTTGAAGCTGCGGAGAAGAAAAAACTCACGGTGTTGCAGCGCGTTTCCAAATTGAACGTCGGCCAGCGGATCAAGCTGGGATTTATTGGGGGAAAAGAAGAGCGGGCATTGTTGATTCGGGACACGGCGCGCCTGGTGCAGAACGCGGTGCTGTCGTCACCCAAGCTGACGGACGCCGAAGCGGAGTCATTTGCCGCATCCAAAAATCTGCAGGAGAACGTTTTCCGCGAGATCGCGCGCCAGCGACGGTTCCTCAAGCTTTATCCAGTGGTGCGCAATCTGGCCAATAATCCGCGATGCCCGCTGGATATTTCCCTAACCCTGGTCAAGACACTTCATGTTTATGACTTGAAGAGCCTGCGGCATAACAAGAACGTCCCTGACACTATCCGTAAAGTGGCGGCCAAGCTATACACGGAGAAGGCGACGCGAGGCGGAGCAAAAAAAGAGTAGCTGCCACGCTATTGCATATGTGATGGCCGTCAATGACAAACCTTTGGGGCGATGCCAGGCTTCTGAATAGAATGATTGCTTTTTCCGGAGAACTTATCTGTGGAAACCATGAAAACAACCGCGACTGACGAAATTGGCGAGTTACTTAAGCGCACGAAGACGATTGCAGTAGTGGGGCTTTCAGACAGCCCGCTGCGCCCAAGCTATGGCGTGAGCGCCTACATGCAGAGCCATGGCTACAAAATTATTCCGGTTAATCCTTCCATTAAAGGCTCTCTGGGTGAAAAGGCGATTGCTTCACTGGGCGACATCGAAGAAAAAATCGATATGGTGGACGTGTTTCGGCGCTCTGAGTATGTACCAGAGCTGGTGGATGAAGCGGTCCGGCTGAAAGTGCCGGCAATCTGGCTGCAGGAAGACGTGATTCACGAAGAGGCGGCGGAGAAGGCACGCAAGGCGGGAATTTTTGTGGTGATGGACAAGTGCATTCTGAAGGAGCACCGGAGAAGGTTTAGCTAGAGCGATCATTAATCGGACGTGTCTCACAGCTCCTCTAAAAGTTTTTTGCTTGAGTTCGAAGGCAACCTAACATACACTGCATTGGCAGCTGGCCCCCAAACTGCCTGAAGTTCCCCATGCGATTTCCCAAGGCTTTGTTCTTCATTGCAGCTCTCTTGCTTGGAGTCTGCTGCCGTATCGCGTCTGCGCAAAGCGGCGCGAACTCACAAACCGCGGCAGGCCCCTGCAGCTTGCCTGCCTATGACTCCATTTTGCGTGAGCCCAACATCTTCAGCGAACAGCAGGAAGAATGGCTGGGAGAAATTTTGGCGCCAGAGGTTGAAAATGCTTTCAGGATTATTCCTGATCCAGAAAGTGACTATCTGCAAAAACTGGCAGACAAGCTGCTCGCACAGCTTCCCCAATCCAACATTCACTATCGCCTTACGATCATCGACCTGCCGGAAAACAATTCATTCGGGATACCTGGCGGGCATATCTATATTTCCAGGCGCATCATTGCCCTTGCGAAGAACGAAGATGAACTGGCGGGCTTGGTAGGCCATGAAATCGGGCACATCATTACCCGGCAGCCAGCCATAGACCTAACAAGCGTCCTGCAGAAAATCCTGGGAGTGAACAGATTGGGCGACCGCAAGGATGTGGAAACCCAGTGGAACCGGCTGTTGGACCAGGCGGCAACACAGCGCTGGACAGACAACCGCAAACGCGAAGAGGCAGAACAGCTCATTGCTGACAGGATCGCTATCTACGCCATGTCGCGCGCGGGATATCAGCCGTCAAAATTTGTGGAATTCTTTGATCGACTGGTGCAAACCAAAGGAAATAAGGGCAGCTTTTGGACCGATCTGTTCGGTCGAACCAGCAATGATGCGAAGCGTTTGCGCGAACTCGTGCGCACGGCCATGCCTCTGGGCCAAAGCTGCTATGTTCCTGCAGCGGGAAGTGCGACGGCAGCACGCTTCCTTAAATGGCAGGGAGAGGTTATAGAGTCAGAGTTTGCGTTAAAGAAAGAGGCCCTTCCCGGGCTTCTCTCCAAACAGGTGCTGAACCCGCCGCTCCGTAGCGATTTGCGCCAGCTGCAATTCAGCCCGAACCGCAAGTACCTGCTGGCACAGGATGAAAACAGTATTTACGTGATGTCAGCTGATCCGGTAACCAATCTCTTCCGGGTTGACGCCGCCGATAGTTATGCCGCGCACTTCACGCCGGATTCGCTGGCAGTTGTGTTCTACGACAAAGAATTGCGTGTACAGAAATGGAATATGGAAGGGAAGCGCCTGTTCATCCGAGAGCTGGCGCTGCCTATTCACTGCGTGGAAACCGCGCTCTCGCATTCCGGGGAAGTGCTTGCTTGTATGGATGAGCAACTTCAACCGGAGCTCATAGATGTAAATACCAACGCGGTCATTTACAAAGGCAAAAAGCTGCAACAGCAAACCCGAATTGAAGCCATGCTTGCCCATTACAGCCCGCGCCCGGACGACTCAGGCCAATTTGCCATGCACTTCTCTTCAGGCGACCACTATTTCGTGGCTGAGTACGAGAAAATCATATTCGCCTACGATGTAAAAAACCGAAGCGAAGTTACGGTCGGACCTGCATTCAGGGACTTTGTTGGAGCCAGTTTCTGTTTTGATGCAGATGACGAAGTCGTTGGCTACGGGTTTGTCAACCATCAGCTGGCCATTTTGCGTGCGCGTTTTCCCTCCGGCCAGATACTGGACTCAATGCGCGGAAATTACATGGGACGGTTGACACCGCCTCAGCCTCAGGATTACGTGCTGATAAGGCAGGATACAGAGCCGGTCATCAGGGTCATGGACTGGAAAACAAAAATGACCCTTTTCAGAAACAAAAAGCCGGGTTTCGATATTTACGGCGATACGTTTGCGAGCGAAACACCAGGCGGAGAAGTGGGAATCTACAGCGTTGTAGGCAGACAATACAAAGGCGGGATTGACCTTCCGAACGGGCCCATCTCCTTTACAACTGCCTCGGCGTTTTCTTCCAATAACAAGTGGCTCGCAGTTTCACAAAATAGTCGCGGCGCCGTGTGGAACGTAGACACGGGCGAGAGAGTTTTTCTTACCCGCGGTTTTCAGGGAGTATTTTTTGACGAGGACCAGCTATTTGCCAAGTTTCCGAAACAAGGTTCTGAGTCCGCCGCGATCTTCAAGATGGATGCGGTATCGCATAAAATGCAAAGCCTTTATGAGCTAAAAATGGATGGAGACATTTGGGCGTACGGAAACCCGGGGGCCTTTTACTGGCAACAGGGGGACTTCCTTTTGCGTGGGAGCAGGGTGGAAGAGAAAACCAACAAGAAAATGGAAAACAGGTTCATGGTGGAAGTCATGGACGTACGCTCCAACAAGAAATTATGGCAGCGAAAGCCGGCGCGGGCCCTGCCCGTGGTGCTGCATTCCCAGGCGGGCAGAACCATGACATTCGTGATCGGTGATTATGAGGACATGAAGGCCGAAGCGCGGGAGGATGCAGTCTTAAGCAGGAAACTAGATGCGCTCGCGAATGAGAAGCGCAGGGCCGCGAGCTACATTATTGAGGTGTTTGAAGACTCAACAGGCAAGCCCTTAGGCAAAATCCTGGTTGATACCGGCAATTTGTCATTCAAGATTTTCGCCGCGCGCACGGTTGGTGACAATGTGCTGGTTACGGATTCTGACGGACGTACGCTGATTTATTCGCTCAAGACCGGCGAACAGAAAGCCGCATTCTATGGGCGCGTTCGTGCGCTTTCATCCGATGGAAGCGAAATGGTGCTGGATAACGAAAAAGGCAAAGCAGACATTTATTCGCTGTCAGACCTGCGTCTTTTATCACACCTTGAGTTCCCGTTCCCGTTGGTGCATGCTGAGTTCTCAGGCAAGGGAGACAGCCTGAGAGTTCTTACCAGCGACCAGACAATCTACAAGTTGAAGGTTGAAACACCGGTTGCAATGCGCTAGAGGGCTGGCCACCGGTCAACGCTCATTGTCGTCTGGTTCTGGGCGGGAGCGCTGTCGCGACTGCTCTCGCGCTCGCTTGATCTCATCCATCCGCTGGGCCAGCAATTTTTCTCTGCCTTCTGTGGTGGGATGGTAATACTCGCGGCCGCGAAGATTATCCGGCATGCACTCCATGTCGGCGATTTTTTCGTCGAGATCGTGCGCGTACTGGTAGCCCTTGCCGTAGCCGACCTGCTTCATCAACTTCGTTACAGCGTTGCGGATGTGCAGCGGCACAGGCTCGGCGGCGGTCTTTTCCACGTCTTCAAGAACTGTGCCGTAAGCGGTGTAAAGCGCGTTTGATTTCGGAGCCAGCGCCAGATACACCACAGCCTGCGCCAACGCGAGCCCGCCTTCCGGCATGCCGAGAAAATCGATGGCATCCTTGGCCGAGAGACAGAGGTTCAGCGCTTCCGGGGCGGCCAGGCCAATGTCTTCAGAAGCCATGCGCACCACGCGGCGCGCGATGTACAGCGGATCTTCGCCGGACTCAAGCATGCGGACGAGCCAGTAGAGAGATGCGTCGGCATCACTGTTGCGGACAGACTTGTGCAGCGCGGAAATCAGGTTGTAATGCTCTTCGCCTGACTTGTCATAGAGCAGGACGCGCTTCTGCAGCGTGTCTTTGATGATCTGTTCGGTGATTTCGCCGTTCTCTCCGGCTGTGGCGGCGGCAACCTCAAGCACGTTGTAAGCGGAACGGGCGTCGCCGCTGGTGTAAGCGGCAATCTGTTGCAGAACTTCGTCGGCAACGCGCAGGTTCATTTTGCCCAGACCACGCTCCTGGTCTTCCAGTGCGCGACGCAGCAGCACGACAATCTGCTCTTCAGTGAGCTGGTTCAGGATGTAAACGCGGCAGCGTGAGAGCAACGCGCCGTTGATTTCGAACGATGGGTTTTCCGTTGTTGCGCCGATCAACCGAATATTGCCACGTTCAACGTGCGGCAGAAAAGCGTCCTGCTGGGCACGATTGAAACGGTGAATTTCGTCGATGAACAGGATGGTGCGCGTGCCATAAGCGCGGGCCTTTTCCGCGTCGGCCATTACCTGCTTGATTTCTTTGATCCCGGAAAGCACGGCGGAAAATTCGATGAACTCAGCTTTGGTGACGTGCGCGATGATCTGCGCCAGCGTGGTCTTGCCCGTGCCGGGCGGACCCCAGAAGATGATGGAGCCGGGATCGTCGCGCTCAATCTGCAGACGCAGCGGCTTACCGGGACCAACGATGTGCTCCTGGCCGACAAATTCGTCCAGAGTGCGCGGACGCATGCGGTCTGCAAGAGGGCGCGCGCCTTTGCCTTGCTGGTCGGGAAGAGATTGGAATAAGCTCACGGAAAAACCTTACCACTGATGACACGGATAAAAACAATTGCCAAAATCGCCGAAATTGCCAAAGATTGCCAAAATTAAGACCTAAACCTGATCCGCGTTCATCCGCGCTAATCCGTGGTGAGGTTTTTGCTTCTCTGCCGCGCTGCTTCGTATAGCAGGATTGATGCCGCAATCCCTGCGTTAAGCGACTCCACGCGCGGGGAGTGCGGGATCATCACAAGTTCATCAGCCATAGATAGAATCTCTGGCGGAACGCCTGCGCCTTCATTCCCGACGACGATCATCGCCGGGCCGGTAAAGTCGGCTTCATGCAGCGGCTTGCCTTTGTGCGACGAAGTGGCCAGCACGCGCACACCTTGCTGCTTCAGGGCCGTGATGCTTTCAACCAGTTTTACTCGAATGAGCGGTTCGCGGAATAGCGATCCGGCGGAGCCGCGAACGGTCTTGGGATTGAACGGGCTGACTGTCTTTTCGCCCAGCAGGACGGCGCGTGCGCCAAAGGCTTCGGCAGAGCGAATGATCGTGCCAAGATTTCCGGGATCTTGAATTCCCGCCACGCCAACGAGCAGGGAATCTGGCGCTGACTCCAGCAGGTCTTCAAATTTGTGTGGCCGGAGTTTAACCAGAGCAGCCACTCCCTGGGGCGACTCGGTGCTGACCGCGCTGGCAAATACTTCGTCGGGAAGCAGCAGGATTTCAACCTGGCTGCCGATCTGTGGAAGCAGGCGCGTGGCGTGTCCGCTGCCGGCTTCACTGAAAAATACTGCTTGAAAGCGCAGGCCGCTGCGGATAGCTTCCTCGATGATCCGCACACCTTCTATTGCGAGGAAACCTTCGGCAGTGGGTTCGCCCTGGCTGAGAGCTTTGCGCAGGTCCTTTACCAGCGCATTTTGGCGGCTGGAAACGCGGCGCAACCTGCTTTCAATTTCTTTGGGAACATTCATGTGACTGCCATCATACTGAATTGGACTTGCAACTGATAAAGTCTGGGTCTAGGTTTTCTGTGCAAGCTGGTTTATTCTTAGTCGTTTGTCAGGGCGATAGGCGAAGTTTTTTAGCGAATGCAATTCGCCAGCCGCCATGCATTTTGTTCAAGCATATTCAGTTGGGGGATTCGGTATTGCCTGCGGAAATTCTAAAAATCAATCCTGATACGCCGGACACGCGTCTGGTTTCTTACGTGGCCGACCGCATCAAGCAAGGGCAGGTAGTCGGTATGCCCACGGACACGTTTTATGGGCTCGCGGCTGATCCATTTAACCTGCGCGCCGTGGACTTGATCTATGACGTAAAGACGCGTAGCCGCCACAAACCGCTTTCGCTTCTGATTGAAAGCGTGGAGCAGGCGGAATACCTGGCGCGTCCGCTGCCGGACGTGTTTTATGACATCACCCGCAAATACTGGCCAGGGCCGCTGACGATCATTGTGAAAGCATCTTCGCGCCTGCCGCTCAAGGTCACGGCCAATACCGGCAACGTCGCGCTGCGCGTGCCTGCTTCACGCATTGCGGTGGAAGTAATCCGCGCGGCCGGCGTTCCCATTACAGCCACTTCCGCCAACATCAGCGGGGCCAGCGAGTGCACCACCGCGGAAGGCGTGCGCGAACAGCTGAGCACCCGCATCAGCATGATCGTGGATGGAGGCCCCAGCCCGCGCGACGTGGCATCAACGATTATCAATATGAGCGATCCCGGGCATATCACTGTGCTGCGGCAAGGTGCAATCCCTGAAAGCGATCTGGCTGAGTTCCTCCGGTTTGGCTGAGGCTGACCTGCATGTCAACCAAGCGTTGGAAGAAATGGCTGTTGTGGCTTCTGGTGCTAACGCCGGTCTGCTATGCGGCAGCGATCTACTGGCGCATTGTGAACCAGTCTGGCCATGACGAATCGCGCACGGCGGATGCAATCGTTGTTTTTGGCGCGGCTGAATATGACGGCCGTCCGTCGCCGGTATACAAAGCGCGGCTCGATCACGCTGCCCAGCTTTTCCACCACGGACTGGCCCCGATCGTGATCACCACAGGCGGCTCCGGCGGCGATCCCCGCTTCAGTGAAGGCGTGGTGGGGCGCGAATACCTCAAGACCCTGGGCATTCCTGATAGCCAGCTCATCGCAGAAACGCAGAGCGACGATACCGCCGAATCCGCCCGCCGGGTAAGCACCATTATGTATGTCAACAGCATGCATTCATGCCTGGCCGTGAGTGATGGTTACCACATTTTCCGCATCAAGCAGATGCTGGCGCGCGAAGGCGTAACCGCTTACGGAGCGCCGCGGCCCAATTCCAGGCCGCAAAGCTTCTGGAAGCAGCAGGAATCAGCATGGCATGAGATTGGGAGTTACACGCTCTGGCTGTTTCATCTGACGTAAATCTTCGGTCTCTCATCTACGAGACGCCTTTCCTCCCTATCTCAATTAAGCTGCTTGCATGATTCATCTCCGGCCGGAGATCCTCAAGCCGAGAATTGGTAAACTCGATTTATAATTCTTCCGCAACTGACTAGTGACGTACGCTTGTTTGGTCGGTTGTTGCAGTTACGGGAGGGAAAATGCCACCGCGCCACACTCGCAGCCGCGCACCACGCCTTACCGACGAGCGCGAAGCGTTCCTCGAAATGCTTGAACGCATGCCCGATTTCGTCTCTGGCGTAGGCCGGTCGCGTCAAGACCGCCGGATGATCGCAGACCGGTTATTTGATGCTTCTTGTGATTGCCGCGACGGGATGATGGCAATTGGCTATGCTCTCCGGGCCGTTCGTCTCGATCCTGCCTGCCTGGATGCGCGCGTCCTTCTTGCCCTTGCAGCGGGCGGACCTCCCGGTGAACTCATCGAAGAACTTGAGACGATCGTGTCTATGGGTGAAGCTGATTTTGGACCCGAGTTTTTCAAACAGAATCGGGGCGAGTTTTGGGGCCTGATGGAGACCCGCCCTTACATGCGTGCCCGGCATTACCTTGCTCTTGAACTCTATAAAGCCGGCCGCATTAAAGATGCGATTCACCACTATAAAGAGATGCTCCAGCTCAACCCGGGTGACAATCAGGGGCTCCGCTACTCAATATTGGGACATTATCTGGAAATCGACGATCTTGATGGCGCTCGCCATCTGTTTCAGGTCTATGGCGATGAGCCGTTGGCCGTGTTCTTGTGGGGCCGAGTGCTGGAACGCTATCTTTCCGGCGATCTGATTGGAGCAGTTGAGGCTTTGCAGCAGGCCCGCAGGCAAAATCATCATGTTGAGCCCTTTTTGGTTGGGAAGGCCAAGCTACCCAAAGCCCGCCCGGACTATTACTGGGTTGGCGACATCACAGAAGCCATGACTTGCATGGACGCGATAGGACCGGCATGGAAGGCGCATCGTGAAGCAATTAAGTGGCTAAAAAAGGAACATGGCAGTGGCCATCTCTTCAATAAAGCAGGCACCAAAGTAATCCAGTGAGCGCCAGCCCTCAGCAAGGAAACTTCGAGGGAGTTCAAATGTGCGATAGAGTGGCCGCTTGCGGCGCTCGAACAAGCCGAAGGCACATCACAAGGAACAGTTTTGACGACGCCTTGATCTATCGCTGGCTGGAGCAACGCGCGCGGTGACCGATTCATGTTCAAGGCACTCGATTTTCCTTTGCTCCTCAGGAAGTCATGAAAACAGAGGGTGTTATTTGACTGAATGAATATTCATTCATTAAACTTGAAGCTGGGGACTTAAGCTTAAGATCGGTCCCTCAGGGCTCCTTTCTTAAATCGATTTTCACAGGCATCTTCACGGAACTTCAACGCATTTTTCCTAGGCTGGCGGCCTAGGTGCGATAGCCGCGAATCGATTGGAGTGATGATGAAAACTGTTATGATTCTGAACGTCTCTAGACTCGTCTACTCACCCGCACCACCCAACTTTCAGGAGATGTTCAGATGAGTAATGTTGCCGTTCCTGCCGCACCGCAGTCCCGCAGCTCCAACGGAGCGCAAACCAGCCAGAGTACCCAGGGTCAAAAGCCGGGCCATCAGCGGATCAATAAAGTCGCCGTGTTAGGCGCTGGGACCATGGGAGCGCGGATCGCCGCACACTTTGCCAATGCGGGAGTGCCCTGCGTTCTGCTCGATATCGTGACGCCGGATGCCGCCCAGAGCACTGATTCAGCCCAAAGTAAAGACAAAGCCGCGCGCAGAAAGCTCGTTGCCGGCGGACTGGATGCGGCGGTGAAGTCCAAGCCTGCGGCGTTCTTTGAAAAGGGCCTGGAGCGGCTGATCACCATTGGCACTTTCGACGATGACATAAAGCTGCTGGCCGACGCCGACTGGATTATTGAAGCCGTGGCCGAGAACCTGGAGATCAAGCGCGGTCTGCTCAAGAAAGTGGAAGCAGTGCGCAAGCCCGGCAGCCTGATCACCACCAACACAAGCGGTTTGCCTGTGGCCAGCATCGCACAGGGCTTCAGTGACGATTTCCGTCGCCACTGGTTTGGCACGCATTTCTTCAACCCGCCGCGTTATATGCGTCTGCTGGAAATTATTCCTACGCCGGAAACCGATCCGGCAGCCATTGAGACCGTCGCGCATTTTTGCGATGTCCGGATGGGCAAGGGAATTGTCACCGCCAAAGACACGCCCAACTTCATCGCCAACCGCATCGGCACATTTGCGGGGCTCAACGTTTTCCGCGTGATGCAGGAGATGGACCTGACCATTGAAGAAGTGGACGCGCTCACCTCCAGCGGCGGCTGGACCAAAGCGCCAACCTTCCGCACTATCGATCTCGTTGGGCTCGACGTGCTGGGCAGCGTGGTCACCAACTTCAGCAAAAACGTGCAGGACGAGCGCTCTGACCTGAAGCTGCCGGATTTCTTCAAGCAGATGCTGGAGAAAAAGCTCCTGGGCGACAAGGTGAAGTCCGGCTTCTATAAAAAAGTGAAAGGCCCGCAGGGAGAAGAGCGCCAGGCCATCGACTGGAAAACTCTGGAGTACCATCCTACGCAGAAGGCCAAATTCCCTGCGCTGGAGATGGCCAAGAATATTGAAGACATGGGCGAGCGCCTCCGCACTATTCTGGAAGGCGATTCACGAGACAAGGCCACGCAATTTATATGGACTACGCTCAGCGATCTATGGACTTACTCTGCCAATCGCATTCCTGAAATAGCGGATACCGTTG
>DASXIL010000649.1:0-2952 GCA_036497985.1 Candidatus Angelobacter sp.
CGTTGCAGAAGATGCTGCTGAAGGGGTGGGTCACGGCGGAGTGGGGTATCTCCGAGACAAATCGCAAGGTTCGCTTCTATCGCTTAACTGCGGCGGGCCGTAAGCAGCTTCAGGCCGAACTTTCGAACTACGACCGTGTCACTGAGGCAATTCAGGCTGTATTGCGCACTGCATAAGGGAGAGCGCCATGGGCGAACTATTCCGCCGTCTTCGCTACTTGCTGTTTCACCGACGCTTTGATCGGGATCTGGAAAACGAAATGGAGTTTCACCGCGAGATGGCTGCTCAACAAGGGCGGCGGAATTTCGGCAATACGCTGCGACTGCGTGAGCAGTCGCGAGAGGCGTGGGGCTGGACGTGGATCGACCGTCTTCTGCAGGACCTGCGCTATGCGGCTCGGATTTTGTGGCGCTCGCCCGGTTTTACGCTGACTGCTGTGGTCGTGTTGACTCTCGGCATTGGCGTCTGCGTGACGGCCTTCAGCCTCCTTAATGTCGTTGCGCTGAAGCTGCTGCCGGTGCGCGATCCGGCTTCTCTGGTGCGGTTGCAGCGGCGCTCTCCGGAGATCATCACCGCCGAGACGCCATACACTTCCATGCTGTTTTATCGCGACCATACGAAGACATTGTCGGCGGTGATGGCGACGATGGGCGCTTCCATGGAGTTTGAAGAGGACACAAAACCAGTCAGCGCCACCTTTGTGACGGCGAATTATTTTGCCGAGCTTGGATCTCCAATTGCCACGGGACGGCTATTCGATCCAGCGCGAGACGGCGCGGCAAATGCTCCTCCAGTCGTCGTGCTACGTCACCATTTTTGGCAGCAGCGCTTTGGCGGCGACCCATTGATCGTGGGCAAGATCGTTACGCTAAATAAGGAGCCAGCCACAGTGATTGGGGTGCTTGCGAATACGTTCGTCAGTCCTCAAGGAGGAAATTCCGAAGTCTACCTGCCGCTGACGCAGCAGCCCTATTTTGTAGAAGGCAGCACAGCGCTGACCGATGTCTCCGGTGGTGGCGGCGTGCGCATGTGGGGACGTCTGGCGCCGGGCATCACTGCGAAGATGGCCGAGCAGGAATTACTGACCCTTACCAACGAGCTACGCAAACAACATCCGAAGCTGATCTGGGACAAAGAATATATCCGGAGCGATCCGGGCGGATACTTGGCGGTGATAGACCCGGATATGTATCACGTATTTTTCATCGTTGGGGTATTGGTGGCTCTCATCTTTGTTGTGGCGTGTGCCAATCTGGGTGGGTTGATGATGGCGCGCGGCGTAACACGAGAGCACGAAATCGGTATACGCATCGCGATTGGTGCAAGCCGAAAACGAATATTCCGGCAATTGTTCACAGAGAGCCTGTTGCTGGCCCTAGTTGGGGCATTCAGTGGACTGGCTTTGAGTTATGTCTGTTTGCGAATAGTCGCAGCATGGAGTGATGGACCTACGAACGATGGACAATGGATCAGCTTTGCTCCGGACTGGCGCGTCTTCCTGTTTGTGATGGGCATCGCCATTGCAGCGGCGATTTTATTCGGGCTGGCACCCGCACTTCAGGTCGCCCGGCAGCGCCAGCGCAGGACGATTGTGCGCAAGATTCTGGTGGGCGCGCAGATTGCCGCGAGCTGCGTTCTGCTGATTGTTTCCGGACTGCTCGTGCATGCGGTGCATCACCTGATGTATAGCGATCCGGGATTTGGATATGAGCAGGTCATCGGCATCAGCCCGGGGCTTGACAGCCATGGCTATACGCCGGAAAAAGCGCGTGCCTATGTTGACGAGTTCAAGGGACGATTGCTTGGTCTTCCGGGAGTGACATCGGTTGCGATGTCGAAGATATCTCTGCTAGGGAATGGGTTCACGGCATACATGACGGTGGATGTCGGCGGGCATCCGGTCAACATCTATCCGAACTGGGTTGATCCTGAATTTTTCAAAACGATGGAAATTCCGCTGCTGCGCGGGCGCAACCTTCTGCCGGGCGAGACGCATGCTGTGATCGTGAGCGAGTCCCTGGCGCGAAAGCAATGGCCGGGGCAGGAGCCGTTAGGGCAGAAGTTTGGAGATCAGAAAGATCTCGTCGTGGGCGTGGTTGGCAATGCGCGTATTAAAGCTCTGAATGATGGCGATGCCGTCGAAGCGTATTGGGCCGCTCAGCTGGCGGACATGCCATCGATGACCTTGCTGGTCAAGACTGCTGGTTCTCCAGATAACCTGCCACCGATGGTGAAATCGGCGGCGGAAGGACTTGACCCGAAATTATTTCCGTATATCTGGCTGCTCAAGTCGGGCTTCCGCGACTACACACAGATACTGAGGAATACAGTTATTGGCGCTAGCCTGCTGGGAATGATGGCGGCGCTTATAGCCGGTGTTGGAATTCTCGGACTGGTGGCCTACGCGGTTTCGCAGCGCACGAAAGAGATTGCCATCCGCATTGCGCTCGGAGCGAAGCCTCTGCATGTCCTGTCAGTGGTTCTAAGGCAGTTTTTATGGCCGGTTCTTGTGGGAGCGGTTGTGGGAGCGGCCGGGACCGCAGCTGTCTCACAGGTCCTGCGCAAGGCGCTGTATGGCATCAGCAATCTTGACCCTGCGGGCTATGCTGGTGGCATCGTAGTTTTGATTGGGATTGCGGCTTGTGCTGCTTTGCTGCCGGCGCGGCGGGCTTTGCGTGTCGATCCGGTGCGGGCGCTGCACGAACAGTGAGATAACCCTGAAAACAAGAAAGCCCTGACCAAATGGCCAGGGCTTTCTTTTTTGATGCTGGAAATTTCTTAGTGCACTACGGACTGGAAGAGGGGCGATTGCAGGAGGGTGGCGAACTGGCTATCCGAGGATGCAAAACGCACCTGCAAAGTGCCGGCATTCGAATCGATCGTTGTATTATCGATCGCTGCTTTTTCGGCGGCCGTGCCGCTCACCTTTTTGTACATGGCGGCTGCGTTGAG
>DASXIL010000650.1:0-5380 GCA_036497985.1 Candidatus Angelobacter sp.
CTGGTGCTTTTGGCCATGATTTTGATCTTTGTTAGTAATGTAGAAGGTAGTGCGACGTTGTATCTTTGGTGTAGACTGCATCTTTCCTAAACGAGTGGAGGATAGATGACAAATCCCGGAGAACAACCGCCGGAAGGAACGAACCCTCCTGCCAAGCACGCTGATCCAGAAGTAACTGCTATCACACAGATATTAGCGGCTCTCAAACCGCTCGACGATACGCAGCGCAACAGCGTGATGGAATATGTCCTGAAGCGCGTCGGCTTAACCATGCTTCTCGATGCGCCTGCACTTCCACCAGCTCCGGGAACTGGAAGGATTCCTCCTCCCGCCTCCCCTCCAACGCCACCAGAAATAGCTCGGATTCATGACATCAGAACGCTGAAGGAAACAAAGAATCCCAAAAGCGCAAATGAAATGGCCGCTTTGGTCGCCTACTATTTGTCAGAGCTCGCCCCAGAAAAGCGGAAGGAGATCAACAAGGAAGATATTGAACGCCAGTTCAAAGCAGCAGGCTTCAGGCTTTCCGCTCGATCGCGGATGACTCTTGTAAATGCGAAAAACGCGGGCTACTTGGATACAGGATCAGCCGAGGGACTCTACAAACTCAACCCTGTGGGTTACAACCTTGTGGTTCATCGCCTCCCAGCGGATAGCAAAAAAGAAAAAGGTAAAGGCCGCCGCTCCCGCCCTGCTGCGAAAAAGAAAGCCAAGGGTCGCAGAAAGTAGGAAGGCGCGGAAGTGAATGGCTACACCACATCCAGCAACGCAGGCTTGGGCGGAATGGTGGTTACTGCTTGACGACCTCGACGCCAATCTACGTCACGGCAAATCTGTCCTTGTTGGCGCAATCGTCACCAGGGAAATGGCGAACTCCGCAGTCCAACACTATTTTCGGCAGGTCAGACCCCATTTGGTGACCTTGGGTATCCATGAGGCTCAAATTGACGAAATGGACTATGCGATGCAGACGCTCATCAAACTGTCTGCCCGCGCAAATCGCCGTTCAAGTTACAAGACACCTTTACGCGATGTCTACCGCATACGGCCTCAGGTTGAGACTGCGTTAGAAATTGCTTGCGCGAACGTTCCCGCCAAAAGAACGAGTTCAATCAGCACCACCGAGGAGCAGATTCTCTCTACATTGGAGCAGCTCATTCCAAGCTCCGCATTGTCCTATCGTCAGGCTCTTCAAGATTTGTCGGATGGCAAGCGGGTTTCCTACCGGGGCACCGCTGCGGAAATAAGAGAAGTTGTGCGGGAGGTTTTGGACCATCTGGCTCCAGATGAGGAGGTATTGAAGACGGTCAAGCTGGAGAAGAACCGCAATAAGCCCACGATGAAGCAGAAGGCCACGTTCATATTGAAGGCCCGTGGTGTTGGAGAGTCGGGCCGAAAGACTGCCGAAGATGCCGCCTCCGCCATTGAAGACAGCGTTTCCTCTCTCGCTCGGTCAGTGTATACCCGAGGCTCAGTATCAACTCATGTTGCGAATACCCAGGCGGAGGTTAGAACATTCAAGGGCTACGCTGACGCCATTCTTGCGGAATTACTGCAAATCCATCGGCCCCAAGCCGCTAATAGTGCTCCGTCGGGAAAGGCGTAGTCACGGAGGGATCTCTCGATTCCACAACCCTGATAACCGTTCAAATCATCGTCCCTGTGATCCTCATCACAGTCCGGCGCTGCTGCTTCCCGTTAAAGTGCACTTTCGCAAATGTGCGCGGATATGAATAATGTTGTGGCAGCGCGAGAGGGTGTACCATACCTAGTTTTGCAGTGACCAGTTTTGCAGAGACCAGTTTTGCAGAGAGAGGAACCCACAAATGAGAATTGCGGTCCCAAGGGAGCAGCAGCAGGGCGAAGCCCGGGTGGCGTTGACGCCTGAGTCAGTCAAGAAACTGGTGGCAGCCGGCGCGGAGGTTGGAGTTGAGACCGGCGCGGGCGTTCACGCCGGATTTACTGACGCGGACTACCAGACAGCCGGCGCGAGCCTGATGTCCCGGGCAGATCTGCTGCCGGAAGCCGATATTCTGGCGTGCGTGAATCGTCCGGAGCCCGGCGACTTTGCCAAGCTGAAGCAGGGCGCTGTGATTATCGGGTTTCTCAAGCCGCTGGACGAGCCCGCCGCGTTGGAGCCGATCATCGCGCGCAAGCTCACGGCATTTGCCATGGAGCTGGTCCCGCGCTCCACGCGCGCTCAATCCATGGACGCGCTCTCTTCCATGGCCACCGTTGCAGGCTATAAAGCCGTATTGATCGCCGCTGCGCGTCTGCCGCGCATGTTCCCCATGCTGATGACGGCTGCCGGCACGGTGCCTCCGGCCAAGGTCCTTGTGTTGGGAGCGGGAGTTGCCGGACTGCAAGCCATTGCCACCGCTCGACGCCTTGGCGCTGTGGTGGAAGCGTATGACGTGCGCGCTGCTGCCGGTCAGGACGTTAAATCCCTGGGCGCCAAATTTCTTGAAGTGGATCTGGGCGGAATTGAAACGCAGGACGCAGGCGGATACGCCAAGGAACTCTCTCCTGAAGCTTTGCAGCGCGGCCGCGACATGGTGGCCAAGCATGCCGCTACTTCTGACGTGATCATTACCACGGCGCAGGTGCCCGGACGCAAAGCGCCGCTCATGCTTACGGAAGAAGCGGTGAATAGTATGCGGCCGGGAGCCGTGATTGTTGATCTTGCAGCTTCCACCGGCGGCAACGTTGCTTACACCAAGCCTGGTGAAGACGTGGACCACAACGGCGTAACGATTCTTGGTCCGCTCAATCTGCCGGCTACGGTCCCGGGCCACGCCAGCCAGCTTTATTCGCGCAACCTGACCACGTTTATCGCCCTGATCAATGACAAGGGCACTTTGAAAATCGACATGAATGATGACATCTTGAAACCGGCTTGCGTCGCTTACCAGGGCGGCAGCGTCCACCCCAAAGTGGCCGCGGCCCTGGGACATCCGGTAGCGTAGTGCAGCGTTAATAACCAAGGAGACCTGAATGGAGCACTTATTGTTTCATCCTGTAGGATTCATCGCCGCGCTGGCGATGATGGAAAGCACAAGGGAGCTGTCTTTCAGCCCTGCCGTTCTAATCGCTTCTCTTTATGTTTTTGCCCTGGCGGCTTTTCTCGGCTATCAGGTAATTTCACGCGTGCCTCCGCTGCTGCACACGCCGCTCATGTCGGCCACCAACGCCATTTCCGGCATCTCGCTGATCGGTTCGCTTGTTATTGCGGGATCGCACTATGACGAGCACCAAATGCTGGCCTCGATCCTGGGTTGCGCCGCTGTGACCTCAGCCATGATCAACGTGACTGGCGGGTTTCTCATCACCGACCGCATGCTCAAGATGTTCCGCAAGAAAGAAGCGCCCAAGACCGACAAGCCGGAGGAGAAAAAGTGAGCCACGCTCAATATTTCCTCGAAGCCACATACCTCATCGCTTCCTGCCTGTTCGTTCTTGGTTTGAAGGGACTGAGCCATCCTGACACGGCGCGCCGCGGCATGATTATGGCTGCGGCCGGAATGGCTGCCGCTGTCATAGGCACACTTTTCCATCCTGATATTCATAACTATCTGTATATCGCCATTGGCTTGATCCTTGGCTCGAGCATCGGTATCCCCATGGCCATGGTGCCGATGACGGCCATGCCGCAACGGACTGCGCTGTCACACGCGTTCGGTGCGCTGGCCGCTTCCATGGTCGGTATTGCCGAATACGTGATTCACGGCAGCAAACTAGGCGGCGTCAAAGTCGGCGCTCTGGGATTGGAAGTGATGCTCGGTTCGCTTACGGTGACCGGTTCGCTGATTGCCGCTGCCAAGCTTCAGGAATTAATGCGCGGCACGCCAATCATGTTTAAAGGCCAGCAGCTTTTTAATCTGGCGCTCTTTATCGTGATGATCGGCTCCTTTGTCACATGGATGATCAACCCTGCGGGCGCCACGTTCTTTTACGTCATGGTCGGCTGCGCTTTTGTTTTTGGCATCATGCTGGTTATTCCCATCGGCGCTGCCGATATGCCGGTAGTGATGTCGCTGTTGAACTCTTACGCCGGTCTCTCGTCGGCGGCAACCGGCTTTGTGTTGGGAAATAACGTGCTGATCATTGCCGGCACGCTCGACGGTTTCTCCGGCTTCATCCTTTCCATCCTGATGTGCCGGGCCATGAACCGGTCGATCACCAATGTGCTGTTTGGCGGCTTTGGTTCTGCAGTGACGGAAGAAACCGCTGTCACAGGCTCCATGCGCGAAGTCGGGCTGGATGACGTTGCGGTCCAACTCGCCTATGCTAACCAGGTTGTCTTTGTGCCGGGATATGGCATGGCCACTGCACAGGCACAGCACGCCTGTCGCGAGCTGGGCAATCTTCTGGAAGAACGCGGCATCTCCGTAAAGTACGCCATCCATCCGGTAGCAGGACGCATGCCGGGACACATGAACGTGCTTCTAGCGGAAGCCAATGTGCCATACTCTTCACTTTACGAGATGGAGCAGATTAATCCTGAAATGCCGTCAACGGACGTGGCTGTAGTGATCGGCGCCAATGACGTAGTCAACCCAGACGCCCGCGACAATCCCAAGAGCTTAATTGCTGGAATGCCCATCATTGAAGTCGATAAGGCAAAATCGGTAGTGGTCCTGAAACGTGGAAAAGGCAAGGGATTTTCCGGTCTGGAAAATCCTCTCTTCTTCAAGCCTGTAACCGGCATGCTCTACGGCGATGCCAAGGCGTCGCTGACAAATCTGGTCCAGGCGGTGCAGAAAGTATAGTTTCAGAATCTAAAAAATGAGCTTTAAACTTGTACCGTAATTGAGCGTCGCCGGTGGGTGGCGCTCAATACGTCTTATCGTCCGCTACGCGATGAGCCTCTAATAATTCATGTTGAAGTTCAGCAAGTTCCAGTGATAGGAGAACCAGACAAAGGCGAGGCAAGCCACCACGAGTAACAGATTCCAAATTTTGCCCCAGAACCATGCATGTGGGTCTCTCCATGAACGAAGAAACGCCAGCAATACAACAATGGTTCCCAGCGCTCCTACTACCCCTAAAGACTGTATGGCGTAAAACTTGAAATCTGTCCGGGAACTTAGTGCGCCAATTCCGCCGCTTGTAAGCACCATTAGAAAAATCAGCAGAAATGCGATGTCCACCGCGCACACCACGCGCACCCACGGACGCAGGCGCAAGTAGCTGGGATCCAGATCAAGCCGCTGGTGATAATGTCCGCGGATCATGGCAGCAAGCGGCCAGCACACCAGCGTCAGTCCCATCGCAATCAGAACGCCTAGCAAGAATGCCTGATTGAAGTCAGCGCTCTGTACCAAAGATACGCGTTGTTCAGCAGCGGCAGGGAAGTTCGGCGCCAGAAGCATGTTTCCCT
>DASXIL010000651.1:0-2256 GCA_036497985.1 Candidatus Angelobacter sp.
TCCGCGTGGCGCAATACAAGCTGGGTCTGGCGCGCGTGGTTCTTGATGTGGACGACGTCGCCGAATACTCGGCTTTCCTGCTGCCCAACCCTTACCGGCTGATCATTGATATCCACGGCAAGCTGCCGCCGAACAAACTGGCTAAGAATAAAGAGACAAAGACTGCACTGCAGGAAAACAAGCCAGTCGCGTCTGAGACACAACCCTCAACCGCTGACGACGATTCCGGACAGGATGTTACCGTTACCAACGTAAAGCCATCGGACAACAGCCCGTCTTCATCCAAGCCAACAACTAACGTGCCAGCTGATGTGCAAAGCGCGGACGCCGGAAAGTCCGTTCCCATCAAAGGTCACGGCAAAGATAAAGATAAGGACAAAGAGCGGGTGGTACCGCAGACCCCGGCAGAGACCGCCAAAGTTATCACGCCGAAAATTGCAGTCGACGAAAGTGTAATAGAAGATTCCGGCCGCGCTGCCGGCGAGCCGACGAGCGGCCCGACGTTTGAATCGATCTCACCGAAGGAATCCAGCAGAAATAAGCGGACAAGCGTTGATGTGAGGTCGCGCGCATCCGCTCCAACTGCAGCCACCACACGCACGGCAGCACCCAACGCCGCCGGCGAGCGCTCTCTTATCCGCGCGCTGGGCCTCAAGATCGGGAAAATTGTGGTCGATGCCGGCCATGGCGGACATGACACCGGCACCATCGGCCCGAATGGCCTTCAAGAAAAAGATCTGGTACTGGACGTGGCTCTGAAGCTGGGAAAGCTGCTGGAAGATAAACTTGGCGCGGAAGTGGTTTACACGCGCGATGATGACACGTTCATTCCGCTGGAAACGCGTACCGCAATCGCCAACAAAGAGCAGGCTGACCTGTTCATCTCCATTCACGCCAACTCGTCTGATGATCCCACGGCGCGCGGCGTTGAAACGTATTACCTGAACTTCACCAGCCGCGCCGATGCGCTGGAAGTGGCTGCGCGTGAAAACGCCGTATCGGAAAAGTCCATCCATGAGTTGCAGGACCTGGTGAAGAAGATCGCGCTCAAAGAGAAGATTGGCGAGTCACGCGAATTTGCTTCTGACGTGCAACGGTCGCTCTATGCAGGCCTGAGCGCAAAGAGTCCCAACCTGCGTAATCGCGGGGTGAAGAAAGCGCCTTTCGTGGTGCTGATAGGCGCCAACATGCCGTCGATTCTGGCGGAAATTTCTTTCGTCAGCAACCCTGACGATGCCAAAAAGCTGAAGACCAACGATTACCGCCAGCGCATCGCCGACTCGCTCTATAAAGGCGTTTTCAAATACGTGAACAGCCTGAGCGGGATCAAGGTGGCCTCCAAAAACAATGGCTCCAGCTTTACCGGCGACGAAGCAACATCCGTAGCGGCAGCGAAGTAACTCGATCCCTGGAATCATAACTCCTTTAAGTCCGGTCTCAGCCAAGTCTCTTTCGCTTCTTTAGATTCAATTCGTTCCCGGCCGTAATACTCAAAAGCCAGGGTCTTATCGCTGAACTTATCCCGGACCTTGCTCACGGATTGCTCCAGACATTCACTTCGGTCCAGATTCCGTTCGACTTGAAGCAGCCAGAACCGCGTGAGCGTCTCGTGATACAGCCCGGTCACGCCATGATGCGCGGCAAAACGCTTCACGCTGCTGCGCATGCGGTCTATCGCTGTTTCAAGATCAGAAGCGTACAGGTACCCGACCGCTACGGTCAGGTGGTCGCAATGATGAAACTCTTCTTTCCCCAGCAGGCAGCGCTCCAGGCGGTCGACCAGCGTAAGAATCTCGGCGTCAGTCATTTTGTGCTCCCATTTTAGTCGGCAAAGAAAAACGCCCGCCGGCCAAAAGGCTGACGGGCGTGCGTTCTGTTCACTTTCAGAATAGCCGAGATTCTTGCCGGGATCAAGCACAGGCTGTACTCATGTCATACCACAATAGAAATGTCCCCATCCTTAACTCATTAGAAATGTCCCCTTTTGGTTGATGTTGAGAACAGCAGTGAGTGAGCCGGGACGGGGTGCGTGGCAGGGGCGGCGATTGAGCCCCTGCCCTGCTCCCGGCAACGTAGTCAACCCCGACTGCTGTTCGGCTTGCATGCTTTTTCCTCAAGCTTGCGTCCCAGTGTAGAACTCAGTGGCGGTGATTTGTAAGAAAAACGCCAAGGGTGCTGTGCCGCTGGCTGCGGATGCTGCTTGCGCATCGCTGGTGGTTCTGCAGCGGCGGCTGGTTTTTCGCGCCGCCGGAAGAT
>DASXIL010000652.1:0-4018 GCA_036497985.1 Candidatus Angelobacter sp.
CCCCTGGGCGCGCCCAAGAATGCTCACCTCGGTATGGGCTACCTGAGTATCCGGTATGTTCTACCTTAACGCGTGATCTGCAGAACCTGTTTACGGGGAGCGCATTGAAAACTTACCGTAAACAATCGGCAAATCGTGAAAACAGCTGATTTGACTCCTCGTTCGGTCAAACTTAGCTTAAAAAAACAGTAGTAATAATGGAATTGGTTTAAGCGGCCTGGATTGTCCTCTGCATCCAGGCCGCGTTTTTATTGCCTAAAAACAGCTCTATTAAATTTCACACATCTGGTCGGAATTTCTACAAAAATTGGAAAGATTAAAAGACCGTGAATACACGTGCTGGCTCCAACATATCTATGTACAACGCTGCCGGAATGGTGTGAAATAGCACGGCAAGTATCAGCAACCCTGATTGGGTTCTTGAAATGCAGAATGAATAAAAACACGGATTAATCACCTTGATGGGCCGTTAATCGACAAGCAGAGGAGAAAAAGGTCAATGAGATTGTTAGAGAAGATGTGTTTCGTTGTGCTGGCCTCTGGGCTGGCACTGGGCCAGGCAACCGCAACCAATAGCGGCTCTGCCGGGACCGGGTCAGTTGCAGACGAGCTGAAAGCGTTGCGCGAAGCGATCAGCCAGCAGCAAAAACAGATTTCTGATCAACAACAACAGATGTCGCAGCAACAACAACAGATCCAGACTCTGCAACAGCAACTCGAAAACAAGACGTCTGGCACACCCCACGTGGCCGATGCATCCCTGCGTACGGTGGCAACGCCCGTCAACGCCACTGTGGTGCAGGAAACGGAAAAGCCGAAAGAATCTCCGCTGTCATTCCGCATTGGCGGCACTGATTTCACGCCCGGCGGATTTGTGGACTTTGAGAACATCTTCCGCACCACCAACACCGGCAACGTTACCGCAACCAATTTCTGGGCCATCCCGTTCAGCAATACCGCTGCGGGCCATCTCACTGAATATCGCTCCACCGGACAATATTCACGCTTCAACTTGAAGGTCAACGGTAAGTATGGCGCCAATAATGTTACCGGCTACATTGAAGGCGACTTCAACGGCAACGACGCCGCTAACGTATTCGTAACATCAAACCCCCATACCATGCGGGTACGGCTCTATTGGCTGGACCTTAAACGCGGCCACTGGGAATTTCTGGGAGGCCAGACGTGGGGCCTGCAGACTCCGAACCGTGTTGGCGTATCGCCCAGTCCGGCCGACCTGGCAATCACCATTGGTGAGGATGCGCAGACCCATGTGGGCTTGAACTACACGCGCGCCGGTGAATTCCGTGCCGCCTATCACTTCAGCGATCAATTTGTGTGGGCTTTTGCCATCCAAAACCCGCAACAGTTTGGTGGCCAGGGCGAAATTACGTTCCCGACCGCATTTAACGCTGTGGTGTCAGGCCAGATCGACTCTGCTGCCACTCCCGGAGCCCCGAACGTATTACCGGATTTCATCACGAAATTCGCTTTCGATCCCGGCAAGCACTTCCACTTTGAAGCCGGCGGATTAAGCACCAGCGCAAAGATTACCGTGATTCCTACCGTGCCGAACGCAACGTTCGTGAAACATACCAAGGTTGAGGGCGGGATCTTTGCTGCCACCAACATTGAGCTGTTCAAGGGCTTCCGCTTCCTGGCTAGCGGTATGTGGGGTCCTGGCATGGGCCGTTATCTGATTGGCATGGCTCCGCAGGTGGTAGTGGTACCCGTGTAGGCGTCCGGCGCGGCTTGCAGTCCCGTCGGCGGTTGCGATGCCGCTATTTCCCCCGTCCATTCCGGCGACGCGCTCGCTGGCTTTGAAGCCCAGGCCGGCAAGAAAACACTGCTTGGCTTTTACGCTGGAGCAATGTACGCACAGCGCAACAGCGTTCTTGACATAACCAAGACTGGCGCCCCTGCCTTCATCGGCTTTGGCGGACCAAATTCGGCCAACACCAACAATCGCACTATCCAGGAAGTTACGTTTGATTGGAACCAGACTTTCTGGAAAAACCCGCAGTTCGGATCGGTGTTCCTGGTAAACCAGCTGTCTTACATCTCCCGCAGTCCGTGGTTTGTGCCGGCTGGCGCACCCAAGAACGCCCACCTTACGCAGGTGTTTGTGAGCTTGCGTTACGCTTTGCCGTAAACTCAACTTCACCATTGTTGAAAGAGCGCCGGTCAAAAGCTGGCGCTTTTTTACGCGATAAAATGCTGTTGTGGCCGCCATTACGTACATTCGTTTTACCACCAGCCTCTTAATGATACTTGCGATTTGTAGCGCAGCCGGTTCGCAGGCCACCGTTCAGCATGCTCGTGTGGAATTATTGGCGCGGCAGACATCCGTGAAACCAGGCTCTGACCTGCAACTGGGCGTGCATTTCATGCTGGAAAAAGGCTGGCATATTTACTGGACCAATCCCGGCGACTCTGGCCAGCCGCCTTCTTTCAAATGGCATTTGCCTCCTGGGTTCAGTACCGGCGAAATCCAATGGCCGCGCCCGCAGCGTTTGCAGCCGAGCAAAGCATTGGCCGATTTCGGCTATAGCGACGAGGTCTTGTTCCCGCTTACAATTCACACGCCGTCTGCGATCAGCAACAGCGCATCAGTTGAATTTGGCGCAGAAGCCAAATGGCTTATCTGCCGCGAAGTATGCATTCCCGAGCAAACTAACCTGCGTCTGACGTTGCCTGTCTCATCGACATCTGGCGTGGAGCAGCAACATGCGCAGCTCTTCGAGAGTACGTATAAGCGCGTCCCCAAACCGCTACCATCAGGCTGGAAGGCAAGTTTCATTTCGACAAAGGACGATTTGGTCCTAACGATCCGTGCAGGCAAGCTGATCACGCAAGCAGAATTCTTTCCGCTGGATCCCGGACAGATCGATAATCCAGCAGCGCAAAAACTTCAACCATCGCGCACCGGCGCTGCATTAACACTGAAGAAATCCGACCTGTTGGTTAAACCGATAACCGTCTTGCGTGGCGTGCTCGTCATACCGGGTGCCCCGGCCTACCGGATTGAAGCACCCGCGCATCAGCCGATACAATAGCTGCAAATGGCTGCTTATATAAGGAGGCGCAATGAATCGTCGGCATCGTTTTATATTGCGAGCATGCATTCTGCTGGCGCTGATGGCGTCGGCATTTGCTGTTAAGGTGGGCGATCCCGCTCCCGGCTTCACCGCGGTGGACAGCAATGGCAAGCAGCAGCGCCTCTCCGATTACAAGGGCAAATTTGTGGTGCTGGAATGGCACAATCAGGGCTGCCCTTACACCAGGAAGCATTATGACAGCGGTAACATGCAGCGCCTGCAAAAAGAGTGGACAGAGAAAGGCGTAGTCTGGCTCACGGTAATTTCCTCTGCTCCTGGAACGCAGGGCTTTGTCACGCCGTCGCAGGAAAATGACTATAAGCAGATGAAAGCCGCTCCTACCGCGGTGCTGATGGACCCCGGCGGATCTCTCGGTCATCTCTACGCGGCCAAAACAACGCCGCACATGTTCATCATCGATCCCAACGGAACGCTGGTCTATAACGGCGCCATTGACGATCATCCAACATCCGACCAGGGCGATATTCCGAATTCCAAGAACTATGTTTCGCTGGCTCTGCAGCAGGCGATGGGCGGCAAGCCGGTGGCTGATGCGGCAACGCGTCCTTATGGCTGCTCTGTAAAGTACAAAGATTAAGGACTCACTCCAACGATGCGCCTTCCCGCCGAGTTGCAGGACGCCATTCAGCTGGAGACCGACAAAATAGATCGCCGAAAACTCGCGCAAGCGGCAGCGCAACTCACTGAGCACTATAAAGCCGCAGATTTCTCCACGCCTGCTGTTGCCACGGAAGCGCATCGCGCCGCCTATCTCGCGGTGAGATTGCCCGCAACGTATGCTGCCCTGCACCGAGTCTTTGCTGAACTCAAGTTGCGCGTCCCGCAGGATGAAATTACGGGCCTGCTTGATCTGGGCGCTGGTCCGGGTACAACACTGTTTGCCGCCATTGAACAGTTTC
>DASXIL010000653.1:0-4780 GCA_036497985.1 Candidatus Angelobacter sp.
ATTTGCCCAATTCGAGCAATGGATAACAGGAGCAAGGGCAGCGCCCAGCAGAGCCATGGCAGAATCGCCATTTGAAGATCAGGAGCTGCTCAGGCAGCTCCACAAAGGCAATGAGATGGCGTTCACCGCTCTGTATGAGCGCTACCAGGGGCCCATTTACCGGTTTGCGCTGCACATGAGCGGGAACACAGCGACGGCGGAAGAAGTGACGCAGGAAGTTTTTATGCTGCTGATTGGAAATCCGAAGGGATATCAAGGGGACAAAGGCCCGGTGGGCGGCTATCTGTTTGGCATTGCGCGGAACCTGACAAGGCGCGTGATGCAGCGCTCACGGCTGGACCTTCCGATTGAGGAGGAATGGCTGGATACCGGAGACGCGGGGTTCACCAGCGATCTGGATGTGCTCTCCGAGCTGAGCAACTCAGAGCTGCTGGAGTATTTGCGCAAAGCGGTGCTGGCATTGCCGGAGCAATACCGCGAAGTGGTTGCGCTGTGTGACCTGGAAGAAATGAGCTATGCCGATGCAGCGGCCCTGTTGGAATGTTCGCCAGGAACGGTGGCTTCGCGCCTGCATCGGGCGAGAGCCATGTTGAAGATGAAGTTGAGTTGTCAAAAATGCGTGAAATAGATCCAAAATACGGAGATCCACGGAAAGATTCCGGCGCGGATGCGAGGCTAAGCGACGCGCTACGCGGATTAGCCGCTTCGTCACGCCATGGTGCCCCGGCTGAAATTGGCGCAGGATTGGCGACGGCCTTTCGTCGTCATCATGCGCGACGCAGGCTGGTACGCCGGGTTGGAGTTGGCGCAATAGCAGCAGGTTTGGCAGTGGCGGCCGGCCTGATGTCTTTGGGGTTGCGCTCAACACATCAAGTACCGGTGAAAGGAATCGTCCAAGGACAACCAAGGGCTTTCCCGGTAAAAACTCCGGAAGCAGCGACGGTCGCTACGGTGGTACCAAGCGCATCTCGACCGGTAACAAAGAATGTGAAGCCACAAGCCACGAAAAATAACATCGCTTCTTCGCACCGGCAATTCCTTGCTCTACCCGGATACGATCCAGCTGTTCCGGCAGATGAACTCCACGTAGTCCGGGTACAACTGCCCGGAAGCGCGTTGTGGCAAATGGGAGCGCCGGTTAGCCCGGATTCAGGGGCGCGGAAGTTTATGGCCGATTTTGTTGTTAGCCAGGATGGAACGCCTTACGCCGTGAGATTAGTGCAATAACAATTTTTCAAGGAGAGTACTTCTATGAATCGAATTGCAATTCTGCTGCTTAGCGCATTAGCGATGGCCGGAAGCGTGGCCGCGCAGGAGTCCGCACCGAAGGAGAAAGTGCGCACCTTCACTTTCACGCAGAGCGAGCCCATCACCATGATGGCACCGTTTGGCATGTTGCAGCATGAAGGTTTGCCTGAAGGCAAGATTGAATTCTTCTCCGCTGAAATGGCCGGCGCCGGCGAGGTGGTGACCGGGGCGCCTTATTCCGCCACAGCAAACACCGAAAGCACACAGGTACTGGGCGACGGCAATAAAATCGTGGACAAGACATCGTCCTTTGTGGCCCGCGACAGCCAGGGCCGCACGCGGCGCGAGAGTGACTTGCACCGCATCGGCACGATGCAGGTTGATAGTCCGAAGCTGTACTTCATCAACGATCCCACGACCCACGTTCAGTACGTTCTTACGTCCAACGGCGAAGGAACAAAAGTCATCCAGAAGCACGCAATCGGCTGGGAAAGCGGTCCCACAATCATTGACATGCGCGGCGAGCAGGGCCATATGGTCCGGGAAAAGATCACGGCCAGGACAAATTCACTGGCGAAAACCGCTTTACTGACAAAAGCCACTGCACTGGCAAAAGCCGACGAGGTCTCTGACCAGGTAAAACATGAAGACCTGGGAACACAGACGATTGAGGGCGTGTCGGCCCAGGGCAAGCGAGAGACAGTAACAATTCCCGCAGGGCAGATCGGCAACGAACGGCCGATTGAGATCGTCTCCGAGACCTGGTACTCGCCGGAGCTTCACACCATGGTCCTGAGAAAGCATTCCGACCCGCGCGTGGGCGAGACGATCTTCCGGCTCACCGACATCAAGCGCACCGAACCGGACGCTTCATTATTTCAACCGCCTGCGAACTTCAAGATAAAAGCGGAACCAGTGATTGAAATCCACCCGGAAGAAGCCCCTCCAAAGGAGTAGCCTCTTCTCTCCTCCTTTGGTTGGTGAAGGCCGGGCGGCAAAACGCCCGGTTTTTGTTTCATGCACTAGGCTTTGCACAAAAACCCCAAACCTTATCACAGATAACACTGATAACTGATTTACACGGATCAAAAAGTTCAATAGAACCATTTTGACTTTGTAAATCCGTGTCATCCGTGGTGAGATTTTCTTTTTGTGAAAAACACATGGGAAATGACGTAAGTAAAAGGCCCCAACGAGAAACCGAGCTATCTGCGGTTGTCGGTCTGCGGCTCGGGATGAATCAGAACCTTAAAGAGTTCAGGTGCGGCTTGCTTAAAACGAATCTCCAACTCAGTGGAAACATCATGCACGCGGGAGAGCGGAAGATCATCTGACATGGTGCAGTGGCACGACATGTAAACGCGGCCACGAACGCGCTTGATTTCCACGTCATGCATGTCCACGACTTCAGGAAATTCCTGGATCACGGGCTTGAGCTTTTGTTCCAGCACGGCGTCACGCACCACAGTATTGCCGGATTCAATGGTCGAAGGCTCACTTTCAATGTGCGTGAGAATGGTGGAAATTTCAGGCACGTCACTGCGGATTTCAGCTTCCAGAACGGTCACCACATCGTGAGCTTCCTTCAGGCTAAGATTTTCGTCGAGTTCCAAATGCAGTTCCACGTGGAGCCGGCCTTCAAGGTCCTGGACGCTGACATCATGCACGCTGAAATTGTTGCGTGAAGCAACGGCGCGGATGCGGTCGAAAATATTTTCATGGCCAGTTTCGCGCGGAATGGAGTGAATTACCACATCGGCGTCGGGAAGGATATTTTGCACGGCGCGCGTGATTTCGCCCACCACCTGGCCGGAGCGCTGGAAGGTAACGTTGCGGGCCAGTCCGACGGTAAGATCGGCAAAGTAGCGATTGCCGGCGCGGCGAATGCGAGCGCGCTCCACCTCAATGACGCCATTCACTTTTAGCGCGGCATCCATGATGCGTCCGCGATAGCCGACGGGGGCGGCATCCAGCAGCGCGTCGATGGTGCGGCGGGCCAGCCGCGAACTAACATAAACGATCACGGCAGAAACCATAAGAGCGGCCACTGCATCGGCCTTGGCCAGCCATCCGACGTGCCAGTGCTGACCTGCCCAGACGAATCCCAGTCCAAGCGCGACCACGCCGCTGGAAAAAATGTCGGTGCTGAAGTGGAGAGCGTCTGCCTCCAGGGCCTGGCTGTCATATCTATCGGCAATGATCTGAAGCTTGCGGGAGCGCCACCAGTCCACCAGCATGGAAAGAAACATCACGCCGAAAGCGGCCAGGGATGGCTCAATGTGAACGCTGTGATGTCCGCTGAGCCGGCGCACGGCTTCCCAGACGATCCAGACGCACGTCAGGAGCAGCAGGCCGGTTTCAATAAAAGCAGAGAAATTTTCCACCTTGCCGTGGCCGTATTGGTGCTCGGCATCGGCAGGTTTATCTGAGACGCGGACAGAGAGCAGCGTGACCAGCGCCGCCACAAGATCGAGACCGGAATGGGCCGCCTCAGAAAGGATACCCAGGCTCAATGTGGAAATGCCGACAATCAACTTGAGAAAAGTGATGGCAAGCGCGGCAAGCAGTGAGTTGAGCGCGACATTGCGCTTTTCTTTCTGCATGCTATCCAGCATGGGATTGATTTCAGCCGAGGACACACTGCCATTGTCTCAAGTTTTCGGTTCAGAGCACCATAACCATTCTTGCTGGCTGCATTTACCAGAAAACCATTATGCTAGGATATTGCCGCCTGACTTCCCCTATACGACGAAAGGAACCCACCAATGATTCGCAGGCTGATTATTTGCGTTTTTATAGCATCCACGGCGCTGGCGCAGACGCCAGGCGCAACCAAAAAGCAAGGGTCGACAGCAATGAAGGCCCCATCGGCAAGCCCGACACCAACGCCGCAGGCAACGCCTCCATCCTTACTGAACCGCGATGAGAAGCCCGCTGAGTTGCCGCCGGAAACTCCGGTCATCAGCATTAAAGGCCTTTGCCCCGCAGAAAATGGCGCAGCCGTAACCAACAAGGTGCCCGCCAACAGTGACTGCGGAATGACAGTAACCAAGCAGCAGTTTGACAATCTGGTGAAGGCTTTCAACACGAACAACGAGAATGTGACTCCGGCAAAGCGGCGCAATCTGGGGCAATCCTATGTGGAGCTTCTGATATTTTCAGAGGCCGCTAAGGCTGCGGGCGTGGAAAATACCCCGGCTTTTATTGAAGTGATGCGCGTGCTGCGGATGAAAACGCTAGGCGACCTTTACCGCAACCAACTGGCAGAACAGTACCGCAACCCCTCGGAACAGGAAATTGAGGATTATTACAAGGCCAACCCGGACAAGTTTGAAGGCGCCAAGCTGAGCCGCATTTTTATTCCAGCAAACGATCCTGATCCGCAGGCCACCGCAGAAAAAAAGGCGGAGTACCAGAAGAAAGTCTCCCAGGTGGCGGATGATATTCAGGCACGCGCGACAAAAGGCGAAGACATGAGCAAACTGCAGAAGGACGCCTATACCACACTGGCGATTGCGGCCACACCTCCAAC
>DASXIL010000654.1:0-6350 GCA_036497985.1 Candidatus Angelobacter sp.
CCTCGATAAGGCCACACCGAAATAAAATAATTATGACGACTACAGTGAATCGCGATCCTGTCCGGGTCGCGATTCACTGTCACGTCAGTCCACCGCCCGCCTGTTTGTCACCTGCAACGGCTTCAACTTTGCTAAAATCTATTGGTAAGCGAAACTTTTCCCGTCCCAGATTTCCCAGGATTATTCTTAGTCTGCGAAAACAGTCACGGGCGAGGAGTGTGCATTTCCAGTGAAGCGCGGTAAGACAGCTGTGATCGTCGGCGCCCAATGGGGCGACGAAGGCAAAGGCAAGATCGTCGACGTTCTGTCGCATAATTTTTCCATCGTGGCCCGTTATGCCGGAGGGCACAACGCCGGGCACACCGTCATTATTAAAGGCAAGAAGTTCGTGTTGCAGCTGGTTCCCTGCGGCGTGCTGCGCAAGGGCTGCCGCTCGGTCATCGGCAATGGCGTGGTGCTGGATCCGCTGGCCTTCCTGAAAGAAGTAAAGATGCTGCGTGATGCAGGCGTGCAGGTGGATGGAAACCTTTTTGTCTCCAACCGCGCCCACGTCATCCTGCCGTACCATCGCATGATTGAAATGGGAGCGGAGAATGCCCCCGGACGCGTGAAGATCGGCACCACCTCGCGCGGCATTGGTCCGGCCTATGAGGATAAGATGGGCCGTCGCGGTTTGCGCGTGGCCGATCTGCTGGACTCCAAGCTGCTCAAATCGACGATCGAGAATGCCTGCCGCGAAAAAAATATGATCGCGCACGCACTTTTTAATTCCGAGCCGCTCGATGCCGATAGCATGTACGCGGAATACGCTGAGGCCGCTAAGCAGATTGCACCGTTCGTGGCCGATACCGCAGTTTTGCTGAACCAGGCATTGGCGGAGGGTGGATCGGTGATGTTTGAAGGCGCGCAGGCCACCATGCTCGATATCGATCATGGAACGTATCCATTTGTCACGTCGTCAAGCTGTACCGCAGGCGGCGCAGCCACCGGAACCGGCGTCCCGCCGAACGCGATTCAAAATGTCATCGGCATAACCAAAGCATATTGCACCCGCGTGGGCGGAGGCCCGTTCCCCAGCGAGGTAGAAGGCGCTGTTGCCGACCAGCTTCGTGCGCGAGGCAATGAGTACGGCGCAGTTACCGGACGCCCACGCCGCTGTGGCTGGATCGATCTGCCGCTTCTACGCTACGCGCAGATGATCAACGGCGTGAACTGGTGGGTGGTCACCAAGCTTGACGTGCTGGATGTGCTGGATGAAGTTCCGGTCTGCGTTGGCTACAAGATCAAAGGCAAAAAGTATGATTCGGTTCCCGCGTTGGCCACTGGATTTGAGCAGGTGGAACCCGTCTATGAAAAGATGCCAGGCTGGAAGAAGTCCACTGAAGGCGTGGCCAGCTTTGACGATCTGCCAAAGAAGGCCCAGGAATATCTCCGCTTTATCGAGCGCGAGAGCGGCGCCAAAATCGGGATGGTTTCTACCGGACCTGACCGCGACCAGACAATGCTTCTACCGGAGTTCGAAGCGGAGATCATTCATCCTGTGGAGAAGCACCCATTGGAGAAAGCTGCTCCCAAAGGCGCGAAGGCGAAATGATGGTCCTAATTTCAAAAAGCTAAAGAGGAGACGCCATGACGGCTTCGGCCCCTCCCATCGTCGAATGTGATCAAGTCCATGCCTGCCTGGCGGTCAGCGACATTCCCGCCGCCATTGATTTCTACACGAAGAAGTTAGGTTTCAAACTGGCGTTCACGTGGGGCGGTGATCCGCCGACTTACGCGGGCGTGAACCTGGGCAAAGTGCAGATGTTCCTGCAGAAAGGAACACCCAATCCCAAGGGGTGCTCAGTGTCCTTCCTCGTGGGCGACGCGGACCAGCTCTACGAGTTCCATCGCGCCAACGGCGTCGAAGTCACAGCGGAGATCGCCGACAGAGACTACGGAATCAGAGACTACGGCGTGCGCGACCTGCACGGATACCATCTTTCGTTTGGGCACCATCTGTTCAACGCTGGGCCGCCGATCAAGATTGAGCGGGTGGACGTGCCGGTGCGGCTGGAGAAGCGGCTCGCCGCACTGCTCCAGGACCTGGCAAAGCACAAACGCATGAGCGTGAGCAGTTGCCTGGAGGAGATGCTGCTGCATACGAACGATGGCGTTGGGCCGCACACGCAAACCACCCTCCGCTACATTCAGGAACTAAAGAAGGAACACGGCATTGATTATGACAGCCATGCCAGCTACCGGTTCGTGGAAGGGTGATTCAATATGATCGTTCTAAAAGTTGACATGCTGGTGAAGCCCGGCGCCGAAGAAAAGTGCCGCGAATACATCAAGGTCCTGCAGGAGCATTCGCGCAAGGAGCCGGGATGCCTGCTCTACATAGGACACCAATCGACTGAAGACCCGCGCAAATTCCTTTTCTACGAGCAGTATAAGGATGCAGCGGCGCTGGAAGCCCATCGCAACGCTCCGTACTTCAAGCAATATGTCATCGGCGGACTTGATACGATCATGGAACATCGCAGCAGAGACCTATATGAAGCGCTGGATTAGATGCCGTCAGAACCTTGCTCTTGGGCGGGATAAGCGGCAAAGTTTGAAAATCACCAAACGGCGCGCTCTGGCAGAACAAGTAATGGAGCGTCAGCAATGGGACAGGATGTTGAGATTCGCGTTCTGAGTGAAAATGATCCGGAGACGATATCCGCGGCCTTTAAGGATATTGGGTGGGGCACACCGGTAGCGCAATATCAGAGGTACCTGGCTGAGCAGGCGGCGGGGAGTCGACTGTGTTTTGTTGCCACGGTAAACCGGCAATTTGCCGGCTACGTGACCGTGAATTGGGCTCCTCCATACCCGCCCTTCGCGGACCAGAAGATTCCAGAGATCCAGGATTTGAATGTGGTCCCTCCGTTCCGGAGGCGGGGGATCGGCACACGGCTGCTGGATCGAGCGGAAGAAGAAGCCGCGATTCGTGCGCGCGTGGTAGGTATCGGCGTGGGACTCCATCCGGGCTACAACGTTGCCCAAAGACTCTACGTCAAGCGGGGCTACATACCCGATGGTCGAGGGATCACCTATCACAACCGCTATGTGGAGGAAGGCATGAAAGTGGTGTTGGATGACGATCTCGTTTTACACCTCACTAAGACAATTTGAACTGCAGCCATTGTGCTGTAACGTTGCGCGGCTCTGCCAGGCAGCTCTGGCATTGCCCATTGGGCGTTGCGCGTTCTGCTAGAATCGGCACGCCGTGCCTAATCATCCAGCGCTCTTTCCGCGCAATTTCAAAAAAGAATATCCCATTGCTGTGCGTGGTGAAGGTTGCTGGATCACCGCAGCTGACGGCAAAAAATATCTGGACGCTGCAGGACAGGCTGCGGTAGTCAATATCGGGCATGGTGTTGCCTCTGTCGGGCGCGCTATGGCGGAGCAGGCGTCACAACTAGCCTTCGCGCATAGCTCTCAGTTTCACACTACCGAAGCGGAAAAGCTTGCTGCGCGTCTGCTTGCGCTGGCGCCGGAAGCCATGCGCCAGGGCCGCGTTTATTTTTGTTCTGGTGGTTCTGAAGCCAATGAAACCGCCATCAAGCTGGCGCGCCAGTATTTTCTTGAGCGTGGCCAGCCAGAGCGCTTTCGCGTGGTCAGCCGGCGGCAGAGTTACCACGGGAGCACGCTCGGAGCCATGGCGATGAGCGGCAACATGGCCCGCCGCGAGCCCTACCAGCCGCTGCTGCCCGAGTGGGGCCACATTGATCCATGCTTTTGCCGCCATTGTCCCCTGGGATTGCGTTTTCCTGAGTGCGGACTGGATTGCGCTGAAGAACTGGAAACGCTGCTGCACGACGACCGCGAGAATTCCATCGCGGCATTTATTTTTGAACCGGTCGTCGGCGCGACGCTGGGCGCGGCAGTGCCGCCCGATGGCTACGTGCAACGCATCGCTGAAATCTGCCGCCGCCGCGACATATTATTGATCGCCGATGAAGTCATGACGGGCATGGGGCGCACCGGCAAGCCATTCGCAGTTGAGCATTGGCGCGTTGTACCGGACATGATTACATTCGGCAAAGGCGCGGCCGGCGGATATGCGCCGCTGGGCGGAGTGATTGTAAGCCCGCGTGTTGTAGAAGCGTTTGAACGGAACTCAGGCGCATTTCAGCATGGATTTACCTACCAGAATCATCCTGTTTCGATGGCGGCGGGAAATGCAGTGTTAGACGTGCTGGAAGAACAAGAGCTGTTTGCACGAGTGCCGACAGCGAGTCGCGAACTTTTTGCCGCGCTGGAGACGCTCAAGGAACATCGCCACGTGGCCGACGTTCGCGGCCTCGGCCTGCTTGCCGCGATTGAGTTCACGAAAGACAAAGCCACGTGCGCGCCGTTTCCGCGCGAAGAAAACATTGCCGGCAAGATTTTTGAGGCAGCCATGGATGAGGGTGTGCTCACCTATCCGACGCAGGGCTGCGTGGACGGCACAGACGGCGATCACATTCTGCTGGCACCGCCGTTTACCATCACTGCGGAAGAATGCCACATTGCGGCGCGTGCGATTGCAGTGGCCACGGGAAAAGTGTTTTCGACCTCGTAAGCGACTCGTCGCGAGAGGACAAAGCTGATATCGACAAAAAGCCTTATAGCGTCAGCGCAGCCGCGTTAGTCAAGAGAACACTGATACATTGACTTAGACTTGCGGGCCGCGCCAACGTTAGATGGCTTGCAACTACAAAAAGCTAGATATAGATAAAAACATCTCAAAGAGCCCAAAAATACGCCAGTTACGCTGATATGATTATGCGCAGCCCCCCCGTGAAGCCTGATGAATCGTTTTGCACCCTTCTCTCCCAGTGCGCGTCTTGAGAGAGTGTGTATCAACGGCTGCGGGACAAAACCTTTTTTTCGAATTGAAGCCAGCCGGCCGGAAATCGCCGGCCCCAAATAGCTTGACGACCAACATGGAGGCACCTTGAGAAGCAAGTTCATGCACAAATTCGCCGGCCTGTCCCTGGCAGTAACGCTGTTCGGCACTAGCTCTTTTTTTGGCCAGGGCACGCAGCCCAAGCCGGCAACCAATGAGAAACCAAAGACGCCCGCCCACTCCACCGCTGCGTCACCAAACATTCCTATACCAGACATCAAGTACACAAAGTTTGTCCTGAAGAACGGTCTTACAGTGCTGGTACATGAAGACCATAAAGCGCCGATCGTTGCCGTGAACACCTGGTATCACGTGGGCTCAAAGAACGAGAAGCCGGGAAAAACCGGCTTCGCCCATTTGTTTGAGCACCTGATGTTCAGCGGCAGTGAAAACTTCAATACTACTTTTCTCAACGCCCTGGAGCGCGTTGGCGCTACCAACCTGAACGGCACTACTAATAATGATCGCACTAACTATTTTGAGAACGTGCCTACTTCCATGCTGGACTACGCGCTCTTTGCCGAGAGTGATCGCATGGGCCATCTGCTGCCGGTGCTCGACCAGAAGAAGCTCGACCTGCAGCGCGGAGTGGTGCAAAACGAAAAGCGCCAGGATGAAAACCAGCCTTACGGCGTGACCGAAGAGTTGATCGTCAAGAACACTTACCCGGTAGGCCATCCTTATTCATGGACCGTCATCGGCGAGATGCAGGACCTTGATGCAGCCGCGATGAGTGACGTGCAGGAGTGGTTCAAAACTTACTACGGGCCCAACAATACTATCCTTGTAATTGCCGGCGATATCACTCCTGAAGTTGCTCGCCAGAAAGTTGAAAAATACTATGGCGAGATTCCTCCCGGCCCGCCTATCGCCAAGCAGGAAACGTGGGTTGCCAAGCGCACCGGCACGCATCGCGGCTGGGTGCAGGACCGCGTTCCGCAAGCGCGTCTTTACCGCATTTGGAACGTTCCGCAATATGGCTCTCCGGAAGAAGCGCAGCTTGATCTTGCAGCGCAGGTGCTGTGCCGCGGGAAAACTTCTAGACTCTACAAGCGCCTTGTCTATAAAGACCAGACTGCCACCAGCGCCATGGCTACTGACGACACAAACGAAATCGGCGGCCAGTTTGATTTCACTATCACGGCCAAGCCCGATCAGGACTTGCAAAAGGCCCAGGCAAACTTCCGCAACTCTGAGAAAGCCGCTGATGAGGAACTGAAAAACTTCCTGAAGAACGGTCCTACAGAAGCTGAACTGCAGCTGGCCAAGACACAGATCTTTGGCAGCTATGCGCGCATCGTGGAGCGTATTGGCGGCTTCGGCGGCAAGAGCGATCTGCTGGCACGCTGCCAGACTTTCACCGGTAATCCTGAATGCTACAAGGACTACCTCAAGTGGATCCATGCTGCTACGCCCGCTACAGTAAAGAAAG
>DASXIL010000655.1:0-2534 GCA_036497985.1 Candidatus Angelobacter sp.
TTATATCCAAAGCGTGCAGGCCAGTGCGCGGAAGAGATAATCGCGCCGTCGGGCGCAATAAGGTCAAGAAAATCCAGCCGCTGCGCCTTCGCATTGGTCGCCGCTTCATTCACATAATTTGCATAGTCCGCCGCGCCATTGGCAAGTTCAGCAAGTGTGCGCTGCATCGCGTCAGAACCTGCAATTGTGTCCACGCCGCGCGTTATATCGTCGCCCGCATGTTCGAATTCCCGCCGGAACTGGTTCACCAGCGCCGCCGTGCGGTCCCGCTCCACCTGCCGGAACGCATCATGCGCGCGCTCTTCAATCAACAAGGCCACCGCCCCCACGCTGGCGGTAATGCTGATCGTCACCAGAAGAAGCAGCTTAGTCTTTAAAGACAATGCTTATCGGGCTCCTTCCATCCACAATTGGTCCAGGTTCCACGCACCATTCAATTCCTGCTGCCAATTGTGCGCCGTGCTGTTGAGCCAGAGCACCTGGGGAACGTGCGCCACAGGCAGCACGCGATTGCTCTCCAGCAATTTGCGTTCAATCTCCAGCAGGTCTTCCGGGCGCGTTGCGCCAAGAATCGCCGGAGCGCTTTCCTGGGAAAGCCCCAAATCGTCCGTGCGCGCCGCCAGAGCAACGGAAGGATCAAGCGATTGTAACGGCACGCGCAGCAGAACCGCGTCCGCATTCATCGAACCACGCGCTGCTTTGCTGTTGATGTGGGATTCGGCATATGGCTGAATGATGATTCCTGCTTCACGGGCATCGACCGCAATACGCTCGGCAGCCAGTCGCGCCAGCGGGTCAGCAAAATCATACGCGAGTGCGATCGGGCTGATCACAACAAACGCCGCAGCGTCCGCGCGCAGTTCTTTGGCTCGATCAATATTTGTTGCGCCGTTAAACATGAACTCATACCCGGTAAGCCACTGTGGCAGCAGCCCTGAAGCAGGAGTCGCTCTGCGCTGAAAGATAACATTGCTGATGGCCGCGCGGTTGATCGTTAATCCCAGCGCCTGACGCACGCGCGCGTCCACCGGCTTCTTACCCGGTCGTCCTCCGGATTCCGGCTGCACAAAAACAACTGCCAGCAGATCGGCAGGACGTGACAAAGTGACCGTCTGGTTGTTCTGCTCCACGTTGCGGATCTGGTCCATGCTCAACTCTGTCGCCGCGAACGAACCAAGCTGGCGATCCATGAGTTGGTCATGTAGAGATGAGCCCATCTGAAATTCAATCGAGTCGGCGAAAGGTCGTCCGCCCCAGTAATCTTCATTGGCAGTGAATTGTGCGTGCTCTCCGGCTTGCCACTGGTTGAGTTTGTAGCTTCCTGTGCCTATCAGGATTGGCGGATTGTTGCCGTCGGCCTGGCGTTTGACGATGGCATAGCGCGGCAGCGCCAGCAACTCCGGCATCTGTTGGATAGCGTAAGGCGTCTCGATCGATACAGTCTGTCTGTCAATAGCAGAATACTTCCAAGCCGAATTACTCTTTGCTAAGCTCGCTGCAACATCGGCTGCGGTCAGGACTGTGCCATCATGGAAATTCGCCAGCCTCAGCCGAAATTGCCACGCGCGTTTTGACTGATCTGCATGCCATGACACAGCAAGGTTCGGACGCAACCGGCCCTGCGCATCAACTTGCGTCAGGTTCTCAAATGCCAGCGCAGCCATGCGGTCACGCGCGGCGGGGCGGTCTTCATCGCTGAGCGGATCAATTGAGAGTACGCGGTCATGAAGCAGAATACGCACAGTTCCGCCGTATCGCGGACGCGAGCCGGCATAAGCGCCGGCTGCCAGCAGCAACAGGCTACTGATTGCAAATAACTGTAAGAGTAAACGCTTCATACTTTCCCGTCTGCGAATGCAACACTCCGTTCACCAGCTGCCCGTAATTGCCCGCGGTCCACAACGCTTCCACCGTGCCGGATAAATCCACCGGAGCGCTCACCGGCAAAGCTTCGCGGCCGGAAATTTCCACCGCCTGTACGCTGTCTGGGCGTGTAGTGTCTGCCGGCGAACTGGTCAGCACTTGCCAGCCTGAACCGCAAACTGAGTGCACGGGAGCCAGCGTGCTTCCCCATCCGTTGAAGGTTGCGGTGGGCGTGCCGAGATCATTTTGAAAAAGCCGAGTATGACCGTCCGTTCCGGTAAAAAGCCAAACATGCTGATCACCGCTCTGCCACGTTGCTCCAGAAAAAAATGCCGCGACCGACGCGCCTGCGCTCGGTCCAGCCAGCAGGCCATTGAAAAAGTTTCTGCGTGGACTGAAAAACGCTATCAGTCCTTCACCAATCGGCCATGGATCGTCACTGGCGCGGCAATCGAGTGACGGAGGAGATATTTTTCCGTTGCATCGCGCGCCGGGAAGAAAGACGTTGATCTCTCCACCTCGAACTTCCAATCGTCCGCGCAGATCACGCGGCCATGGATTCTGATGCGGGATCCCCAGCGTCTGCCGCGGACGCCATTGCCCTGAGTCCATTGAGTACAGCGCAACCTGGCTGGGTTCCAGCACCAGCAGGTTCTGGCTGTCCTGATAAA
>DASXIL010000656.1:0-2946 GCA_036497985.1 Candidatus Angelobacter sp.
ATCTTGAAGGCATCATTTTCAACGTTCCTCCGCGGACAATGAAGAGCTTGCTGATCTCCGTCTTCTTTCCCATCTGGGTATGGACCACTAAGCCGGAGCGCCGTTTCATGTTCGTTTCGTACTCTGAGAAGCTCAGCACGCAACATAGCGTTTTCCGTCGCAGCATCATTGAATCAGACTGGTACCAGAAAGAATGGAGTACCGTGTTCTCGCTGTCGCGTGATCAGAACGTCAAAAGCCACTATGAGAATTCCTCGCGCGGTACCATGTTCTCTACAGGAATGCAGGCCACAGCTACTGGCATGGGCGGCGACATTTTGATCTTTGACGATCCTCTCAATCCCGAACAGGCCATTAGTCAAGTGGAAAGGGAAGCTGTAAACCTGCGTTTTGATACTACGTTTCGCAGCCGCATCAATGATCCCGCAACCGGCGTCAAGATCATTATTATGCAGCGCTTGCATGAACTCGATCTCACTGGGCACGTGCTTGCCCGTGAGAGCAGCCGCTGGGAGCATGTCAGCCTTCCGGCAGTTGCGCCGAAAGATCAACCATGGAAATTCCCTGAAACGAAGAAAGTGGTAAACCAAAAAGCCGGTGAGCTGCTCTGGCGTGAGCGGTTGCCGCAATCTTTTCTAGATAGTCAGCGCGTCGGCATGGGCAGCTGGGCCTTCAACGGACAATATCTGCAAACGCCGGCGCCGCTGGATGGCGGCATTATCAAGCGCCAGTGGGTTCGCTTTTATCGTCAGCTGCCGGAGAAATTTGAGTTTGTGGTCCAGTCCTGGGACTGCACCTTCAGCGGCGGCCAGGAGAACGACTTCGTCGCCGGACAGGTGTGGGGCCGTTCCGGCGGAAAATATTTCATGTTGCCGTATCGCACCTATGACCGGCTTGATTTCGGCCCCACCATGGCTGCCATCAAGGCATGCCATGCCAAGTTTCCCCAGGCCCATGCCGTGCTGATTGAAGATAAGGCTAACGGCCCGGCCATCATTAGTGAGCTGCAGAAAGAAATTGCTGGTGTTGTTGCCGTAAATCCAGAAGGCGGAAAGCTCGCCCGCGCTCAGGCCACCGCGCCGCTTTGGGAATCCGGAAGCATTGAGCTTCCTGATCCGCAGCTCTTCGGCTGTGCTTGGATAGAAGACTATCTCCACAATATCTGTACGTTTCCCAAGGCCGCACATGATGATGATGTCGATGCTACATCGCAAGCGCTCATTTATATGCGCAACCGCCTCGGCGGCGGCATTGTTGAGTTCTATCGTCAACAGGCCACGGGCGAAGTTCCGCCCTCGCGAACCATCAAGCCGTCTGAACGCGGCTCGCAAAATGGTCGTGGACCGCAGGCGCCCCCGCCTGCGCAGATGGAAAGGCTGGCGCGAAACTTGCTCGACGCTCTGGAGCAGGGAAGCCTAATTCAATGTAATGAAAAACAATATCCTGAAGTTCGAGCTGTCCTGAGCACCGCTGCCGCGAAGCCAGATGAGCAAGAAATCCTAGCGCTGCTGGCCCAAAATGAGATCGATCGCCTGGATCAGATGTTCAATTGGAAGCAGCTATCGACCGGTTAAACACCTTTAATTGCTTTATCGGATACGCGCACAGCTCCTTCACTGGACACTCGTAACATTGCGGCGATTTATCCCGGCAGATTTCTTTCCCATGTTGCCGCAACAACAGGTGAGCTTGGGCGATCATATCTGCCTTGCGCGGAAGCTCCGGCTTCAATGCTTCCTGCACGGATCGGTACGCAGCGCTGTAGTTTTTCTGCCACCGTCCATACCCAACGCGGGTCAGGACACGCAAGCCATTCCATTCCAGTGGCAAACCGGGTGCCGCGCCGCAAAACATCAGTATCTTTTCCGCTCCCGGATCGCCGATGTTAGGGAACTGCTTCAACGCTTTCTTGGCCTGCGCATATGGCAGCTTGAGTATCTGGTCCAAGTCGCCATCAAACTGGCTCAAGGTGATCCGTGCAATCTCCTGCCAGCGGAAAACACGTACCTTGGGACGCATGCCGCCATCGTGGCCAACGCCAGCAGCGTTTCGGGATCGGCGTTCAGTATTGCCTTGGGATTCATGCCAACTTGCTTCCTCAGGCCTTCGAATACTTTGGCGCGCCGCTCATCCGGTAGTAGATAGCATGCGTTTTCCCACATCACCAGCTCAAACGGCCCTTTGGCCGGTGGCAGTTTGGGAGCGCCGTAAGCCCGCTTCAACGCGACAATGAGTTTTTTGAGATCAGGCATCGCTGAAGAGCATAACCCAACGGGCAACTGTCTTCTACGGTTGTGGGCGATCCACACGCAACGGTGTATCTACCGCCTTCATTCGTGGGCTTTAGCCCCTGCAAACCGCTTCAGCGGCTGATTCGATCTACAAAACATTTACAACCCAGTACAGGAGAACCCCATGCCTCAACTCACTGACGACGAATTCATCGCCCGGCTCGCTGCTTATCTCGGCCACGCCGCCGACGGCGTCGAACCCGAAACTCCCATTTTCAAAAATGATGACGGCTCCATCAACCGCGAAAAAACCCTGGCTTTACCTTGCTACTGGAATTTCAAACTCTAAAACAAACTCGGCCTCGCCGAACTACCCAGCAATGACGTATTCACGTTCACGATCGTATGCGTGCCCTCGTGCCCGCCAAACGCAAACAGCAGATACACCATCGGGAACCCGCCGGCACGCAGGTTAAAGCCGGCTGCATAGCTGTGTCTCCACGGATTGCTGCCCAGGTCGCCTCGCAACAGAGCAACTTTGCCCTGATCGGCGCGCACCGTGATCCCCAATGGCAGTTTGCCGATCGAATGATCGAAGTTTTCCTGCAACAGCAGGACGTTGGGTGCCCGGAAACGGTAATCCTGATAGCTGCTCAGGGACGGATTTCCGTTCAGGTCTGATCCGCCCAGCGTCGGCTGGAAGTAAAACGGCACA
>DASXIL010000657.1:0-2525 GCA_036497985.1 Candidatus Angelobacter sp.
CGCTGCGCGAAAGCTATATCAAAGCTGCGAATTCCATTCAGGGGGAATCCGAACGGAATCGCGCGCTGGCAGCCGTGGTGAAGAGAGCGACGCTGTAAAGCCAGCAATAGCAACTGGCAATTAGCAATTAGCCTTTGTCTCGTGAGGGTGAGGTTGAGTTTGTGTGCGCGCAATAATTCATTTTTGAAAGTAAAAATGGATTTCTATTAGGAATACGCGAATGCCATGATCTTAAGAAGTTAAGCTGATTGCTAATTGCTAGCTGCTAACGATCGCAATCGCCCGTAGCGGGCTGCCTGAGCCGTTTACGATCTTCAGAGGCGCGGCAATGACCACTGCGCCTGTCGGCGGCAACTGGTCAAGGTTGCACAAGCCTGCCAGCCCAAACTTGCCGCTGCCGTGCATCACGTAGTGATTGGGAAACGGTGGATCAAACGCGGCGGCGCGGCCAGCGTCCGTGCCAACGGTCTCCACGCCAACGCCCAGAACGTCCCGTTCTTTAGCCAAGAAGTCTGAGCACTCTTTTATGAATCCCGGAGTATGCGGCCCATCTTCCTGCAGGTTGATATATTGCTTTGGGTCGGTACGCGCGGACCAGCCTGTACGCAGCAGCATCCACGCGCCGGCGGGGATGCGCCCGTGCTGGCTTTCCCACTGCTTTACGCGATCGACCGTCAATAGAAAATTCGGATCGCGCGCTACATCTGCAGTCACATCAATCACGCAGGCCGAGCCGACAAACTTTTTTGGATTGATCTTGTCTACGCTGCTTTCCGGCAAGTCCTTGCCGCTCACCCAGTGGATAGGAGCGTCAAAGTGTGTTCCAGTATGCTCGCCCGTTTCAAACCCGTTCCAGTACCAGGCCGGACCACGATCGTCATAATGGGAAAGCTCCCAGATTTTGAATGCCGGCGTGTTTGGCCATTGCGACGGCAGCGGCAGCAACGGCGTCTGAGGACTGAGCGGCTGGGTGAGATCAACCACGCGTAGCGCGCCTGTATTCAGTTGGGCGATGAGTTCAACAAGGACATTGGACATTGCAACTTTCCTTTCACCGCGGAGGCGCGGAGACGCGGAGAACTAATCCAATGCGAAACTGTTCATCCGATATCCGAACTTCCACAAACGAAATGCTCTCACTGCCGCCGCAAGCCCGTTAACTTTTTCTCCGCGCCTCCGCGTCTCCGCGGTGCGTATTCGCAGTGAGTTTTTCTATATGCCGCTTGAATTGAAATCGATTTTCCAGCAACGCCAGTTCCGTCACGTAGCCCTTTGGCCCTACGGCCTCGACTTTCGCGATGATGGAAGTGAGGTCATTGGCTTTTAGTGCGTCATCGAAAACATCTGTGAACTCTTCGATTGTGTGAACCGTCTTGGTGCGCGCGATCCCGGAAGCCCGGGCCACGCCTTCAAGATCGCTGCCGGTGGAGGTTGCGGTGGGAAAGCCGCCAACAGAGAGCAGGCTCTCGTTGTCAAAAACAACATGCACCAGATTCCTGGGTCGATAACGCGCGAGCGTTGTGTATCCGCCAAGATTCATCAGGATGGAGCCATCGCCATCGAAAACCACAATCTTCTGTTTAGGGAGACAAAGCGCAAGCCCAAGGCCGGTTGATGATCCGAGTCCCATAGCATGCTGCAGGTAGAAAAAGTTCGGCTTATGGCCGAGCGATTGCAGTTCGCATGCAACCGCGCCCATGATGGTAACAACCAGGCAGTCTTCCAACCGGTCATAAATCGCGCGCAGGCATTCCAGGCGTTGCATCATGCCGGTTCCTCCCACATGAGTTCACGCGTGAGAAGCAGCGCCGCGGGATGTAAGCTGGCATAGGCCCAAGTTTGTGCCTCGGCAATGCGCTTTTCCACCTTCGCCGGATCATCCAAGAACGAATACGGAATCCCGAGAGCCCGCAGCAGCGGCTCGGTTACACCCCCGCCCTGCGTCTGCCACGGATCGCGTTCGCCAAAGTGGCCCCGGTAACTGATGAGCATGAGCAATGGAATCCGATAGAGTTGTGCCAGAGAAACAATGCCGTTGATGCTGGCCAGAAAGCCGTGGTTCTGCATCAGCATAGCGGACTTCACTCCGGCAAAATGCGCGCCTGCGGAGATGCCCACGCCTTCTTCTTCCTTGGCAAGCCGAACCAGGATCATCTTGGGATCGTCTTCCGCCATGCGGATCAGATGTACGAGCCAGGTCTCCGGCAGAGCAGAGACAAGCCCGATACCGCATTTTTTCAGCGCGTCGTAGACAACTCCGGAGTTGGCGAGAGAGACAGGCATTCAGGAAGGAAGTAGCTTACAGGAAGTGGGAGCATTCTGGAAAGATCGCAAATCAGCACAAGGGCGACTTAATACTAAAAGGGCAGGTGGACTTTTTTTGCCAGCTTATGAATTTCCGGATGAAATTCATCTGCCAGGTTGCTGGTGACAAAGCCGGTCAGCGCAATCGCACTGCGGCTGACTCCATGAGACGCGTTCGCATAAGGATCGGGTAGATAGGCATTGCCGACAAAACCGCCGGC
>DASXIL010000658.1:0-4992 GCA_036497985.1 Candidatus Angelobacter sp.
TACCCGCAGCACGTCAGAAAAACTCGCGCATCTCTCCGTTCCGCAGGGCAAGAACCTGGTCCCGGTGCCGGAACTGCATGCCGGCGACGTAGGCGCGGTTGCCAAGCTGCGTGACACGCTCACTGGCGACACCATGGGAGACAAGACCAATCCCATACGCTTTGCCGGCGTTACGCTGCCGGAGCCGGCCATTACGTTTGCCATCGAACCGAAGAGCCGCAACGATGAAGACAAGCTCTCCAACGGCCTGCACAAGCTCATGGAAGAAGATCCCATGGTGCGCTTCTTCCGCGACGAGCAGACCAAGGAATTCCTGGTGGCCGGAACGGGACAACAGCACATTGAAGTGATGGTATCGAAGCTGAAACGCCGTTATCACACTGAAGTTGTTTTGAAAGCGCCGAAAGTTCCGTATCGCGAAACCATACGCGGCAAAGCCGACGTGCAGGGCCGCCACAAAAAGCAAAGCGGCGGCCACGGCCAGTACGGCGACTGCAAAATCAAGATGGAGCCGCTGGAGCGCGGCAAGAACTTTGAATTTGTGAATGACATTTTTGGCGGCTCAATCCCCAAGAACTACATTCCGGCGGTGGAAAAAGGAATTGTGGAAGCGGCTGCTCGCGGCTATCTGGCTGGGTTTCCCGTGGTCGATTTTCGCGTGATCCTCTATGACGGCAGCTATCACGACGTGGATTCGAACGAAATGTCGTTCAAGACAGCGGGCCGCATCGCTTTCAAGAAGGCCATGGAGCAAGCCAAACCCACGCTGCTGGAACCGATCATGAAAGTAGAGATCACGATTCCGGACGAATTTGCCGGCAGCATTATGGGCGATCTCAACTCGCGCCGGGGACGAATCCAGGGCATGGACAACAAAGCCGGCAAGACCGTGGTGAAAGCCGAGTGCCCCATGGCGGAGATGCTGACCTACGGCGCTGACCTGACTTCCATGACGCAAGGCCGAGGCAGCTTCAACATGGAAATGTCTCATTACGATTATGTGCCGGCAGTGTTCCAGGAAAAGATCATCGCGCACTATAAAGCCGAGCGCGGAGAACTGGTGGAAGTGGAAGAGTAGGTTTTAACCACAGAGGATACGAAGGAACACAGAGGTGCGGACCTGGCCAGGAAAGCCCTTTTCTGTCCTCTGTCGTTCGTCGATTCACGCAAATTCGCGCCCAAACTGTGAAGCTGAAATCTCAGGCTTCAGAAGCACCGAAAGCCATCGCCAAGCGGCTGCTACTTCCCTTTGCCGTTACCAACGTCCGCGGCCATGATCAGTACAAAGCGCACTGCATCAATGCACTTTGCGCAGGGCGGAAACTGCTCTCCCGCCTTGAAGCTGGCCCTGTGCGGCAAGCGGTGTTCGGCGTGCGAGACCCTATATATCCCCGCCTTGGGTACTACTTGTCCAGGTTTGTAAACAGTCTTGCTGGAATCGGAATCCATGCGCTCGACCGAGTTGCATGGGGAACGTAGAGGTTTGAATCTGCATCCTGTGGGAAGGGTTGTCCGTTCTCGGTGGATCTTCCTGGAAGTCTGGATCTTCAGAAATGTGCGGGACGAGTTCCAGAATTTTGTAGCGAACCATTTCTCCGCAGCGGCGGCAAAAAGGGAAGATCGTATTCCGCATCAGAAGCACGCTGGCGCGCGGCTCGTCCTGATGGCATATCTCGTAAATCCCCGATTGCTCGATCAGTTCTCCCGGAGCCAGCGTACAGTCGCTTTGATCAAATGTTTCGATGTTGGTGTCCTTCAATTCCATATTTGTTGCTTTGGTTCTGTTCCTTCCTTCAGCCCCGGAAGCGCGACACGCCCGGGAGCAACTCAGCCAGTCGAAAATGGGATGCGTAGAGGGTAGCCACAAGTTGGAGCGTTTAGGCTTAGCGGAGAAGTTTTGCTATTTTATTTTCAGGCAACCCCGCGCAATGCAGCAGACACTTTTGCGCACAATCGGCAGCGCGGCACGGCTGCGCGCGAATATCAAATTTGAAATTTTGTGATTACAATCATCCACTATGCCTGCAACTAATCATCAATTTCGTCTTGCCGCCCGCCCGGTGGGCCTGCCCAAACGCAGCGACTTCAATTACACGGAAGAGCCGGTACGCGATCCTGGCGCGGGAGAGATACTGGTGAAGATTCTTTATGTCTCGCTGGACCCGGCGATGCGGGGCTGGATGAATGAAGGCAAGTCATATGTCCCACCTGTTGGCATTGGCGACGTGATGCGCGCAGGCGCCGTGGGCCGGGTAATCGCCTCGCAGAATCCCGGCTTTGCCGTGGGCGACCACGCGGTAGGCATGTTCGGTATGCAGGAGTACGCGCTCACAGACGGCAAGGGAATCACAAAGGTCGATCCCAAGCTCGCTCCGCTTCCGGTCTATCTCGGCACGCTGGGCATGCCGGGGTTGACCGCTTACTTTGGGCTGCTGGAAGTTGGCGCTCTGAAAGCCGGTGACACCGTGGTGGTTTCCGGCGCGGCGGGCGCTGTGGGCATGCCGGTGGGGCAGATTGCCAAGATCAAAGGCGCGCGGGCGGTGGGGCTGGCCGGCAGCCCGGAGAAATGCAAGTATGTGGTGGAAGAGCTGGGCTTTGATGCCTGCATCAATTACAAGACAGAAGACCTGAAGACAGCGCTCCGGGAGCACTGTCCCGACGGCATCAATGTGTATTTTGATAACGTGGGCGGCGAGATTCTGGATGCGGCCCTTGCACATTTGGCCCGGGGTGCCCGCGTGGTGCTCTGCGGCGCCATTTCACAATACAACAGCACGACAGGGTTCAAGGGGCCGTCAAACTACATGTCGCTGCTGGTGAACCGCGCGCGCATGGAAGGTTTTTTGGTGTTCGATTTTGCCGCGCGCTACGGTGACGCAGCGCGCGAAATGGCAGGCTGGCTTGCCGCCGGCAAACTGAGGTCGCGTGAAGACGTGGTCGACGGGCTGGAAACTTTCCCGGAGACGCTGCTCAAGCTCTTCACCGGCGAGAATTTCGGCAAGCTGGTGATCAAGGTAGCGGACGCTTAAGCCTTGCCGCCATCCAGTACGGCGCGAATCTGCTTTGCAAACTCCGCGCTCTCGCGGTCGCCGGTAACCAGTTCAATCTGCTTTGGGCTGCTCACGCCGATCTTCAACTGCACGGCGCGCGCAATCTGCTCCTGCTCAAAAATCGTACCCTGGCTCACTTCGGGCGTGGTGCCAAAGTGCCGCAGCAGGGCCACGCCAACAGCGTCAATGGCCACGCGGTCAGTCCCGGCAAGAATCACGTTGGACTGCACCATCTTTCCCTGATCGGGACCGCCGTTGGTAAATGCCTGAACGCCATCCAGCAGAATCAAGTCAGGTTTGTACGCGGTATTAATTTCCGCGATCATGTCACGCTGGTGCGGCGAGGAATGCAGCTCTCGCATGAAGTTATAAGAATTTCCGGGGACCAGCTTCGCCGCGAAGCCGACGGAGTTCTTGAGTGACAGCGTAAAGTGCCCGCCAAAGCGATGCGTCTTGAGACAGCAGGTCTGGACCACGCCGCCAGCCTTGCGCACCACACGCGGTAGGGCAAAGCCCTGCTCCCAATGGCTGTCCTGCGGCTTGAGCAGTTCCCAATCGTCCGAAGTGAGCTCATCAAAGACAACGACTTTCGCGCCCAGTTCCTTGCCCATCTGGAAGGCACTTTTTTTGCCCATGACCTCGCGCGTATTGCCCATGCCGCTGCGGTCACCCAGCGTGAGCGGCCCTGCGCCCATGGCTTTGAGCTGGCGCAGCAACGCCGCGAGCGTATCTTCACTGGTTGAGCCGGGAGTGGGATCAGAGCTGTTGAAATTTGGTTTGATGAACAGATCTTTGCCGCGGAACTTATCCATGCCTAGGAGATCGATGGCGCGTTTTACGCCGGCGGCGCGGTCCGTGGTCTTGACGAAGGCCACATGCGATACGGAAGGCGCTGCTTCAAATGCGTGCAGCAGAGAAGGCGCAAGCCCGGAGGACGCAACCCATACGGCACCCATTGTGGCTGAGGCATCTTTGAGGAACTGTCTGCGATTCATCGGAGTCTCCTCTTGTGATTCGCTTTGATTATTGGACACCCAGCGGCGGCAGAAAGGCAAGGGACGGAATGCACCGCTTCAAGATTCAGTCGTGCATTGACGAGAAGGAAGCATGGCACAATTAGACTGAATTGGCAGGCCAACATTAATGAATCGGACCCCGAGCCGTCAATTTGCAAATACGAGAGCAGATAAGTCCGTAAGAAGCAGGCGAGGAAGCCATGTCGAACAACCCGGTCCTCTTTGAAGTCCGCGACAATGTTGCCCACGTTACGCTCAATCGTCCGCAGGCAGGCAATGCGCTTGATCTGGAAATGTCGAAGCAGTTGATGGCGGCGGCCCTGCGCTGTGAAGCTGACCAGAGCGTGCGCGCTGTCTTGCTGAAAGGCGCGGGCAAGAGCTTTTGCGCGGGCGGCGATGTGAAGGTCTTTGTTGCGCAGAAAGAGTTATCGGCCTACCTGCGTGAAATTACTTCGTATCTCCATATGGCAATCTCGCGATTTGCCCGGCTGGATGCGCCGGTTATCGCTGCGGTGCAGGGACCGGCGGCCGGTGGAGGTTTCAGTCTGGCGATTTCCTGCGACCTGGTGATAGCCGCCGAGTCCGCAACGTTCCTGATGGCATATTCCAAGATTGGCATGGCTCCGGACGGCGGCTCGACATATTTTCTTCCTCGACTGGTAGGACTCAAGCGCGCTATGGAGTTGGCGCTAACGAATCGTGCACTGTCGGCGCGAGAGGCGTGCGATTGGGGAATCGTGACAGAAGTTGTGACGACGGAAAATCTGGAGTCACGCGCGGAAGAGCTGGCGCGATCCTTGGCACAAGGGCCAACGGGTGCATTCGGTTCAGCCAAGCGCCTGCTCCACGGCGGATGGAACCAGACACTGGAAACACAGATGGAGTTGGAAAGCCGGGCCATCGCCGAAACGGGCAGGACGGCGGAT